>NZ_CFJNYH010000016.1:0-65697 GCF_984815275.1 Coprobacillus sp. | reverse complement strand
ATATGCTTCATCAGGAAATACAAGTCCAGGCTATGCACCTCCCTCTTCATCTAATAGTGGCTATCAGGGAGCTGGTGAATCTCTTAATAAAAATATTCGAGTTGAAGATTTGAAATTGTCAGAAACGGTAAAAAATCATTTAAATGATACTGTAAGTAAAAATAAAGTTCAGATTATTGGAAAAGATGGAGAATATATAACTATTCAAGAGGCAGGAGATTTAACAAGACCATACATCAATTCTAATCAAACAATACAAAGTATTATTGATGGAGGAACACCAGTTAAAGATACAATATTAAATAATGGTCTTAAATGGAATGTTCCTGGAACATTTAGAGGAATTACTGGCACTTGGGAGTTAGTAGTTGATATGGACAGTAATACAATAGTACATTTCTTATTCAATGGGAGGTAAAAAATGAAAATTACATATAAATATTCTAATGAAATAAATGAAGGACAAGTAATTTACAGGAAAAATGAAAATTCTTTTGATTTTATTTCAAATAAAAGAGGGGATGTTTCTATACTTATTGGTTATTTACAATTAAGTATAGATTCACTAACTAATCAACTAGTTAGTGTATGGGGATTACATCCATTCTGTAATTGGATAGATGAAAAATTGTCAGTTCCTCAAACAATCAACGGAATTGTAGAATTGGAAAATGATTATGATTCAGGTATCTCATATAGGGAAAAAGAATTTAATGAATGGAAAACATACTACGATAATAAAAATGGATGGGTATGTATTGGTGATAAAAATGTTAAAGGTGTATCCATTATGTTTGCATCAGATATTTTTGTAGTTATAGATAATAATAACTTAAAATCTTTATGGATTAAGCCAAACTTTCAATAGTTGAATTATTTAGATCGATTTATAGAAAATTTAATCAAGCTACGACTAGCGAACAAAGTGTAAGCATGGGAAATGGCTTGGATTGGAGTGTTAGCGACAATCTTTATATGGCGCATTACTAGCACCACCCTACACAATACAGACCAAAGAGCAGAAAACAGGCTCTACATAATGCTTTGCAGCCGATTTATGGCCGCAAAGTTTTTTGTTGTAGAAATAGTTAAAATAACAAAATGTAAGAGATTTTCTTGAAAATGCGATAAATTAGCTCCTGATGACGAGATATATAGTGAGGGAGATAAAAAGTTTTGTAAATTTTGCCAAATTCATATGTACATTTGTACTAATAATAGAAACAGGAAAAAGTTTCTGATGATATGTAGCAAATGGAATCGCTATGAGTAAATAAGGTTGAAAAAACAGGGAGGATACATCTATATGTTGAAAAGAGAGTTGAGCATTAAGATTGATTATCTAAGCATGATCTTTGAAAACATGAAAGCGGAGGTACTGATACGCAGGGTATTAGGATTGCTATTAGAATACTACCTAATACAGAAAGCTAAAGTTAAACATAAAGATTATACACGTCTATATCAGTTTGGTACAATCAAGGTGTATGGAGATAGGCAATTAAATGATGGTACAAATAAAGTTGAATGCCATTTGGTCTTGAGTGTACAAGGATATGATTATTATAGTTTGTTACAGACTACAAAAGCACCTATAGTGATTTCTTTGATACTTGTATACAAATAGTGGGTAAAGACCGATTTCATCTTACAAGGCTTGATATAGCGATTGATGATAAGAATGAAATACCGTATTTCACTGTTGAACAGATAAAGCGAAAATGATTCAAAAACGAATTTATATCAAAGAGGAAAACTATTAATAGTTAATAATTAAAGAAGATGTGAAACTCAAGAATATTATAATTCCAGAATGGTGTATCTATAGAATATATATTAAAAATTAAGAACGAGGAGAGATTTGAACTATATCTTCTATCTTTGTTTTTCAATATAAGCGCGAATTTATTCCGAATTATCTTTCCATATATCTCTTTTTAGTGTTTTGTTACTGCCAACAAGATTGAGAACATATATAAAGTTATTCTTATGATCAAAGAAAATTTATATATGAATAAGTTTGAGTTTTAAGAAATCAATTAAATTCGCAATTTTACAAAATACCTTTAATATAATTAGAAATACTTTGCCTTTTTATACTCTATCCTATATAATAACATTGGTTTTAAGGGGGATACTATGTTTAGCGATATTGATGTATTATGTAAATTGGGACATATTAAATATAATATAATGAAAACTGATCCATTACGTTTCTTTGTGAGATCATTTATGGCAGGTGCTTATTTAGGTGTTGCAGCAATCTTATCTTATACTTTAGGTGCTTTACTTAATGATCATACAGTTGTTGGGAAGATTGCTGTTGCAGGGACATTTGGAATTGGTTTGGTAGCAATTGTTTATTTAGGTGCAGAACTTTTTACTGGAAATTGTTTTGTGAGCATTATGCCAGTTTTAAAAGGAGAATTAAAGTTTCATCAGATTCTTCCAATGTGGATTGTCTGCTATATTGGGAATATGGTAGGAATTGCTTTGGTTTGTTTCTTATATATCAAAAGTGGAGCACAGGAAGCAATCATGATTCCTTATTTACAAGGGGTTATGGAATCTAAACTTCAGTTTGATGTTATGGAATTATTGATTAAAGGGATCTTATGTAATTTTATAGTCTGTATTGCAGCTTATTCAGGTGTTAAAATCAAAGATGAAACAGCACGTTTAATTGTGATTATGGTGTTTGTCATGGCATTTGTATTACCAGGTTTTGAACACTGTATTGCTAATGGTGGAATTTTTACAATGGGACTAACTCAATTAGGAAATACAGTGAATTGGTTAACATTACCATTACATATGTTATTATCGACCTTAGGGAATATATTAGGTGGAAGTGTTTTATTGGCTGTTCCTATATATATCATGTTTAAAGCACCTCAGTCAGAAATAAAAAAATAAGAAAAGTTCTTACATATAATTTAAAAATATGATAATATACTTTATGTTACAAAAAAAATATGATATTGGTATAATTGGAAACGGTACATGTGTGTCACATGGTTATGAACAACACACATGTTTTTTTGTGCCTAAAATAAAGGAGGGTACAATATGCCTAAGACAAAATTACAGAATTTTATATTTACATCGATGATGGCTTTTTTAATGGTTTATGCCATGATTTGCTATAATATCGCAATTGCTACAGGAGGGATGACAAATCAAGTCTTCATAATGGCTTTTCAGGAAATGATTGTGATGTGGCCAATAGCTATTATTTTAGAATTATTTGTTGTAGAGAAAATTGCACAGAGTTTAACGTTTAGATTGGTTGATTCACAAGCAGATCATTTATTCCATATAACAATTATACTTTGTTCAATGATTGTCTGTCTCATGTGTCCTATGATGAGTTTTATAGCCACATTTTTATTTAAGAATGCTGGAATACATTTCATAGCAGTGTGGCTACAAACAACAGTCATAAATTTTCCTATGGCATTAGGATGGCAAATCTTTTTTGCTGGTCCGTTAATTAGAAAAATCTTTAGACAAATCTTTGTAAATGAATAAAAATAAAAGTCTAATGTGAACAAAAAAACAAATTGTTCAAGTTTGATGAATAGATGATTTTTATTGATAAATACAAGATAAAATAACCAGTTAGAATGAATTAGTTAAAATTATTGAATAAAGTTTGAATTTGTGAAAAGTTGCGCATGATTCAATCTTTTTTCAAATAAACTATTTTTCTTGAAATGTCAAAAAAATAGGAGTAAACTAGGTGAGGAACTAAAAGATAAAGTGAGGAGGGATTATTTTGGACAAGATTATTCAGGATATTGTTGCAGTCGATTTAGAGTGCTCTACAAAGGTTGAAGAAGCTAAGAAAAAGAAATTAGATGTTCAATCCAATATGAGTGCAAAGAAAAAAGAAATCTATGACTCTTTTGTCAAAGAATATCAGGTAAAAGTTGATGCTCATAAAAAAGAGTTAGAGGCACAAATTCAAGAAACTAAGGTCAAAAATGAACAAGAGTACACAGAATCACTGAGTCAACTCTCAAGTCTTTACGAGCAGAACAAAGAGAAATGGGTTTCTACGCTTGTTAATCGTTGTAAAGAAATTTAGAGAAGAGGTGATCGTATGAGTTCTTTTTCATCAAATGCCATTCTTGCAAAAGCAAGGTCTATGTATTCACATAGATTAACTGAGCAAAATTATGAAGAACTACTAAAAAGAAGAAGTATTAATGATTTAGTCGCTTATCTAAAAAGTGAAACTGCTTATAGTGATATCTTATCTGATATAAAAGAAATCAATATTCATCGTGGGCAGTTAGAAAATTTATTAAATAAAGAAATATTTTTAAGGTTAAACCGATTAATGAGATATGCTTCTAAAAAGGAATTAGAATTCTATCGATTAGGTGTAACTGAATTAGAAATTCAATTAATTTTGACAAAAGCAAGATTAATTGTCTCTGATTACTACACAGGATATGAAATTGAAGTTCCTGATTATTTGAATAAGTATGCAAGTTTTGATTTGTATGGATTATTAGCGGTGAATGATTATGATAGTTTGTTGGTGCTCTTAAGAGGAACAAAGTATTATGATGCATTCTTAAAATATAAACCAGATGATGATAAACCATTGGATTCTAACTTATTAGAATTAGAATTAAAACATATTTATTATAAAGAGTATGTTGATACAGTCAATAAATTATTTAAAGGAAAAAAACGTAAAGATTTATTAACAATGATCAATACCTCTATAGAGTTACAGAATATTACAAAAATATATCGTTTAAAGAAATATTTCAATGCAACTCCAGAACAAATCAAAGAAACTCTTTTCTTAGAATATAGTCGTATTCCAAGAAGTGTTATGAGTGAATTGATTGAAACAAAAGATGCAAGTGAATTCTTAAAAAAACTTGCTGAATCACCGTATAAATTATTTGTAGATGATAATGAATTTGTTTACATTGAATATTATACAGAGAAGATTAATTATCATTTGGCTAAACGTTTTATGCGTTTTTCAACTGATAGTGCATTGGTTTATATGACGTATAAGATTGTATATCAAGTAGAAATAGATAATCTTAAGCATATAATTGAAGGTTTAAGATATGGAGAGACACCGAGTCAAATTGAATCGATGTTAATCTACTAGGGGGATTTATTTATGGCTATAGAAGAAATGGTATTGTTAAATATGACTTTTGATCGTCATGAACTTGACGAAGTCTTATTTAAATTAAAAGGTTCACAGTACTTTTATCCTCAATCTGCTTCAAAGATTGTTAATAACGTCAAAGGTGTACATGCATTACAAGAAGACAATGTTTATACTCAGTTATTAGATCGTTTGATTCAGATTGCATCTGATATAAAGTTGGATTTAAATCGTGATTTAGCTCCAGGACATACATTAGATTATCAAGTTAAATCTGATTACTTAACTGGTCTGGAAGAAGAAATCAAAAAAATTAAGGATGTTCAAGATCAATTGATACAAGAAAAAGATGAAAATGAGAAAACATTAGAAATGTTAAATCGTTTGAGTTTGTCTGAAGTCAATCTAGATCAATTATTAGAATGTCAATATGTACAAGCAAGATTTGGTCGTTTTAAAAGACAAAATCTTGATAAGATTAAGTACTATGAGGGTCGACCATTTATATTTAATAAACTTGGAGAAGATCATCATTATGTTTGGTGCTGTTATATAGTAACAAATAACTTACAGTTGGAGGTTGACAACATCTTCCAAGCGTTAGGGTTTGAAGAAATTAAAATTCCTTCATTTGTGCATGGGAAATTAGAGGATGCAAAAAAGGAATTAAAAGATGAAATTGATGCAATGCAGGAATATATCTTGCGTATGGATCAAAAGATGACAATTTTAAGAGAAACACATAAAGTTGATTTGTTGAAGTTATATTCAACAGCTTCGTTCTTACAAAGAATAGAAGAATATAAAATTTTTGTGGTTGATTATCAAAGTAAATGTGCAATTTATGGATTTATTCCAACACGTATTCTTGATGAATTTAAAAATCAGATGAAAGATATTGAGAGTATGGAATATCAAAAATTACCTGCTGATATTTTAGATCATCAACAAGTTGTTGCACCAACAGTTGTGCATAATGCAAAAATTGTCAAACCATTTGAGGCAGTAAGTAAAGTGAAACAATCTGATAAGATTGATACAACAATTGCATTTGCAGTTCTTTACTATGCAGTCTTTATTATCTTTTTGGGGGATTTAGGAGTTGGAGCAATCTTAGCATTGCTTGGACTTTTGATGAGAAAGAAGAAAATGGGGTCATTACTTCTTTCATTAGGTATAGCATCAATGCTAGGCGGATTGATTTATGGAGATCTCTTCTATACAATGAATCTTTACCCAGCAATAGCATTACCACTGTCAACAGTGTTTAAACTTGTTGATGGAATAGTTCTTTTAATTGCAGGAACGTTTACAATTAATGCATTTAAAAAAATGTATTTAGAAAATTCTACAATTGAAAGAGTTCTCTCAATGAAGGGAATTTGTGGTTTGATTGTTGTATATGCATTGCTTGTTTATTTGGGATGTGTTTATGAAGCTCATATAAACTGGCCTGTTACACCAGTCGCTATTGTTGTCGTTGCTTGCCTTGTCTTGGTTTTTGCTAAATCAATCATCAAGAAGAAATCAACAAAGTAGAGGAAGGAGAAACATATGGCAATAGCAAAGTTGAAGCTATTAGAAATCGAATTTCCTGCCGAGCAATATGATTCGGTTTTAATGAAATTGATTAATTTGGATGGATTTCATCCTGAATATGCTTCGAAATTTGCTGATTCTGTGCAAGGATTATCGGTTTTAAATAGGGAAAACCCGTATGCTGATTTAATCGCGCGTATGGAAGAAGCGAGAGATGGATATCATTTAGATTTAAAATGTCAAGATGTTGACAATACAAGAATTAATATTATACAAGCAGATACATTTTTCTGTAATGTATTAGAACAAGTGACGAAGATTGAGAAAGTTAAAGAAGATCTTCAACAGATGATTGAAGAGAATGAGGGGACAATTTCTCAATTAGAGCATATGATTAATGCAGAAGTAGATTTTGATACTTTATTTAGCTGTCATTATTTACAAGTGAGATTTGGGCGTATTCCAACTGTTAACTTAGATAAACTTCAATACTATGGAGCACAAGAGTTTTTGTTTAAGACTTTCCACAAAGGAACAAAAGAAACTTATTGTATGTATATGACAACAGAAACAAAAGCACCAGAGATTGATAATATCTTCTCATCTTTATACTTTGAAAGAATTCATATTCCTGAGTTTGTTCATGGAACACCTGAAGAAGCTTTAAGAGTCTTAAAAGAAGAAGATGAAACAGCTAAGAATTATTTAGTTGTTTTAGATGGAAGAATTAAAGATTTATTTCAACAAAGTATTGATGAAATGAATCAAATTTATTCTGTTTCTAAGAAATTAAATGAAACATATGATGCTCAAAAATATGTCGTTGTCTTTGGTAAAAATGCAGCTGTTTATGGTTTTGCAGAAGACAAAGATGCTGAAAAAATAAAAAATGAATTTGAAACAATTGAAGATGTACATGTTGAAATCAAGCCAGCAATGGGAGATTCACGTTTGACACCACCTACAAAATTAAAGAACAACTGGTTCTCAAGACCATTTAGAATGTTTGTAGAAATGTATGGTGTTCCATCTTATACAGACTTTGACCCAACAAATTTAGTTGCTATCAGTTATACATTCTTATTTGGAATGATGTTTGGTGACATTGGTCAAGGAATTGTTTTATCGCTTATTGGATACTTCTTCTATAAATGGAAAGGTATGCAATTAGGGGCTGTAGGAATGCGTTTAGGTATTTCAAGTACTATATTTGGGTTTGTATTTGGTTCTATTTTTGGTAGTGAAGCATTATTTGAACATTTTATGGAACCAATGTTCTTACCAATGGAGTCTGAAAATACAATGACGCTATTGATGGCAGCCATTGCCACAGGAGTTATCTTAATTATTATTTCAATAGCTTTTAATATTATATTGAATTTAAAGAAAAAACATTGGGGAGATTTATTATTCTCTCAAAATGGTATTGCTGGACTTGTATTCTATGTTTCAGTCTTATTATTAGTTGCAAATATGTTAGTGGGATTAAATTTACCACTTGGTGGACCACTTTATATTGGACTTTTAATTGCAATGCCAGTCATTATGATTTTCTTAAAAGAACCATTATCTTACAAACTTGAAGGTGAAAAGATGTTCCCACATGGATTTGGAGCATTCTTTACAGAAGCATTCTTTGAATTGTTTGAAGTTATGTTAACATTTATTGCGAACACAATGTCGTTCTTACGTGTTGGTGGTTTCGTTTTATCACATGCTGGGATGATGATGGTTGTTTATACACTTGCTGAAATGGTTGCAGGTGGAACAGCAATTACATTGAGTTATTTATTGGTTGTTGTGATTGGGAATGCTTTCGTTATGTGTTTGGAAGGTATGATTGTGGGTATCCAAGTTTTACGTCTTGAATTCTACGAAATGTTCTCACGTTATTATGAAGGAAAAGGGAAACCTTTTATCTCTATTAAAGAAAGATAAAATTATATTTGGAGGAAATTTATTATGTCTATTTTAATGTTTATTTTACCATTAGTTGCAGTTGTTTTATTATCATTACCATTAGTTAAAATGTTTACTTCTAAAGTAAGCAAAGAAAGTGCGAAATGGCGTTTATTAACTCATGTTGGTGGGTTCTTCGGAGCTGTTGCTTTAACTTTATGTTTATCAATGAGTTCAGCATTCGCTGCTGATGCAGGTATGACTGGGACTTTGGCTCAAGGTTTAGGATTTATCGCTGCTGCATTAGCAACTGGATGTTCTGCATTAGGTGCTGGTATTGCCGTAGCTGCTGCTGCACCTGCAGCAATTGGAGCATTCTCTGAAAATGACAATAACTTCGGTAAAGCATTGATCTTCGTTGCCTTAGGTGAAGGGGTTGCTATTTACGGGTTATTAATTTCTATCTTAATTATCAACGCTTTATAATTTGGAAAAGAAAGGTCTGATTATATGAAGTTTTTCTTAATCAGCGATAATATTGATACATTGATGGGACTAAGACTTGTTGGAATTGAAGGTGTTGTTGTTCACAGCAGAAAAGATTTTCTGAGTGTTCTTCAAAGTAAAATGAAGGATGAAACAATTGCAATTATTTTGGTCACAACAAAGTTAGTCGATATGTGTCCAGATATTATATCTGAAATTAAATTAAAACAACAGAAGCCATTAATTACTGAAATACCTGACCGTCATGGAAACTCTAAAATCGGAGAAACAATTGATGGTTATGTATCAGAAGCAATTGGTGTAAAATTATAGGAGAATGTGATTATGCAAAATATTGATCAAGTATTTCTCTATATGAAAGATGAAATTGAAAGACAAGCTAAGAATGAAGAAAAATCTATTCTTGATGAAGTGAAAGCTCTTGAAGATGAAGCTTATGAATCTATGCGTGCTGAAGCAAAAAGAGATGCAGATTTAAAACTGAAACAAGAAGAAGAAGAAATGAGTTCTAATGCTTCGGCTGAAATTTCTGAAAGTCATATTGAAAGAACTAAAAAATTAATTGAAAAAAGAGATGAATATGTTAAAACTATTTTTGCAAAAGCAAGAGAAGAATTAGTTGCTTTTACTCAAAGTAAAGAATATGCATCTTTTATGGAAGAAAAGATTAAGAAAGTTGCTGCTGATTTTGTAGGAACAAACTCAATTATGTTTGTTGCTTCAAAAGATTTATCAATGGAGAAAGCTTTAGTAAAAGCTTTTGGATCTGATATTAAAGTAGAAGCAAGTGAAGATATTACTATTGGTGGATTTATTATTGAAAACAAAGAATCTTCTTTGGTTGTTGATGAAACTTTAGATTTTGCTTTGGCAAATCAAAAGGAATGGTTCAATAAAAATTCTGGATTAATCATTAAATAAGAACAAGGGGGATTTGAAAGTGAATGAAAATGTAATCTATTCAATCAATGGTCCCGTTGTTACAGTAAAAGATACTGATGCCTTTTCTATGTTAGAAATGGTCTATGTTGGAAATGCAAGATTGATTGGTGAAGTTATCTCAATCAAAAAAGAATTTACAACAATCCAAGTCTATGAAACGACAACAGGATTGAAACCAGGTGAACCTGTTTATCCAACAGGTCAACCTATTTCTGTAACTCTTGGGCCTGGTATTTTAAGAAATATTTTCGATGGGATTGAAAGACCCCTAGAAGAAATAGCAAAAGAATCTGGATCATTTATTCCTACAGGAAGTCATGTTGACCCACTTGATAAGAATAAATTATGGGATGTCACTGTGGTTGCTAAAGTTGGTGATCAAGTTCAAGGTGGAGATGTGTATGCAACTATTCCTGAAACAGATTTAATTATGCATAAATGTATGGTTTCGCCATATACAAAAGGTAAAGTTATTGAAGTTGCACCAAGTGGTCAATATAAAATTGATGATGTTGTGATGAAGATTGAAGATGAAGAAGGAAAGATTATTGAATGTACATTGACTCAAAAATGGCCAATCAAACAATCTAGACCAGTTGCCAAACGTCTTCCTATCTCAATGCCACTTATTACTGGACAACGTGTTATTGATACATTGTTCCCAATTGCTAAAGGTGGGACAGCAGCTATTCCTGGTGGATTTGGTACTGGAAAAACAATGACACAGCATCAGCTTGCTAAATGGTGTGATGCTGATATTATTGTTTATGTAGGTTGTGGAGAACGTGGAAATGAAATGACACAGGTTCTTGAAGAATTTAGAGAATTGATTGACCCTAAGTCAAATAAACCTTTAACAGACAGAACTGTCTTAATTGCAAACACTTCTAATATGCCAGTTGCAGCTCGTGAAGCTTCTATTTATACTGGAGTTACACTGGCTGAATATTACCGTGATATGGGTTACCATGTTGCGATTATGGCTGACTCAACTTCTCGTTGGGCAGAAGCATTACGTGAAATCTCTGGACGTTTGGAAGAAATGCCTGCTGAAGAAGGGTTCCCTGCATACTTGCCTTCACGTTTATCTCAATTCTATGAACGTGCTGGATATATGAACAATTTAAATGGAACAAAAGGTTCTGTTACAATTATCGGGGCAGTTTCTCCTCAGGGAGCTGACTTCTCTGAACCAGTTACTCAAAATACAAAACGTTTCGTTCGTACATTCTGGGCATTAGATAAAGCATTAGCTTATGCTCGTCACTATTTTGCAATTAACTGGAATCAAAGTTATAGTGAATATATTCCTGATTTGGAAAGATGGTTTAACAAAAATGTTGATCCTAAATTCTTAAGAGATCGTCAAGAATTATCTAGTATTCTTGCTGAAGAAACAAAATTAATGGAAATTGTTAAATTAATGGGATCTGATGTTTTACCTGATGATCAAAAATTAATTATTGAAGTTGCTAAATTAGTACGTGTTGGTTACTTACAACAAAATGCTTTCCATCCAGATGATACTTATGTACCATTAGAAAAACAATTAAAAATGATGGAAGTCATTCTTTATCTCTATAAACGTGGTAAAGAAGTTGTTAATGCTGGTAAACCAATTCGTTTGATTATGGAAACTGGTATCTTTGATAAAGTCATTAAAATGAAATATGATGTTCCAAATAATCATTTAGATTTATTTGATGATTATTATAAAGACATTGATGAAGCTGTTGCATCTATAGACTAAAGGAGGAATAAGTTATGAGTCTTCAATATGTAGGTTTGAATGAAATTAACGGTCCATTAGTCGTATTAGATCATGTCAAAGGTGCATCATACGACGAAATGGTTGAATTACAATGTAAAGATGGTTCAACACGTTTAGGACGTGTTGTTCAAATAGAAGGTGAAAGAGTTGTTGTTCAGGTTTTTGAAGGAACAAACTCACTTTCCCTTGCAAATACAAAAACAAGATTATTAGGTCATCCAATGGAATTACCTGTTTCTAGAGAAATTTTAGGTCGTGTTTTCTCTGGAGCTGGGAAACCTATTGATGGACTTGGAGAAATCTATGCTGAGAAATCAATGGATATTAATGGTTTACCATTAAATCCTGTGGCTCGTATTTATCCAAGAAACTATATTAATACAGGAATTTCATCTATTGACTGTTTAACAACCTTGATTCGTGGTCAAAAATTACCAATATTCTCTGGATCTGGGTTGCCACATAATCAATTAGCAGTACAAATTGTTAAACAAGCAAAAGTTGCTGATGATGAAGGAAAAGGATTTGGGGTTGTTTTCGCTGCTATGGGTGTAACTAATGACGTTGCTGAATACTTTAGACGTTCATTTGAAGAAGCAGGAGTTATGCAAAGAGTTGTTATGTTCTTGAACTTATCAAATGACCCAATCATTGAACGTATCTTAACACCAAGATGTGCATTAACAGCTGCTGAATATTTAGCATTTGAACATGATATGCATATCTTAGTCATCTATACTGATGTCACTTCTTATTGTGAAGCGTTACGTGAATTCTCTTCAAGTAAGGGAGAAATTCCAGGTCGTAAAGGATATCCAGGATATCTTTATTCAGATTTAGCTTCTTTATATGAAAGAGCAGGGATTGCAAATTCTGCAAAAGGTTCTGTCACACAGATTCCAATCTTGACAATGCCTAACAATGATATTACTCATCCTGTACCTGACTTAACTGGATATATTACAGAAGGGCAAATTACACTTGATTCTGAATTGAATGCAATGGGTATTTATCCACCAGTTAGCGTTCTTCCATCATTATCACGTTTAATGAAAGATGGTATTGGTGAAGGATTTACAAGAGCTGATCACTCATCAGTTTCTAACCAATTGTTTGCAGCATATGCTCATGTTCAAGATGTTAAGTCATTAACATCAGTTATTGGTGAAGATGAATTATCTGCAGTTGATAAGAAGTATATGGAATTTGGTCGTTTATTTGAACGCTATTTCATTAATCAAGGTTTCAATACCAATAGATCTATTGAGGAAACTCTTGATTTAGGTTGGTCACTATTATCAGTTCTTCCAAAGAACGAATTAGACCGTATTGATAATGCTGTATTAGAACAATTCTATGATCATGAAAAAGCTGTATCTCAATTTGGTCTTCAGGAAGATGGCTCAATTAGAGAATTACAACAGGCAGTAGATAATGGCTAATCAAGTCTTTCCAACAAAAGGGAATTTGATTGCTACCAAAAAGTCATTAGAACTAGCATATCTAGGATATGACTTGATGGATAAGAAAAGAAATGTTCTAATCAAAGAAATGATGAGTTTATTAGATGATGTCAAGATGATTAGAGATGATATCACTGAATCTTATGAAAAAGCATATTATGCTCTTCAAGAAGCCAATATGTCTTTAGGAATTATCAGTGATATTGTAGAAGCAGTCCCTATTGATGAAGGAATTAGTGTCACTTATCGAAGTGTTATGGGAGTTGAAATCCCTAAAGTTTCTTATGAAAAAACACCTCTTCGTCTAGGATATGGTTTTGAAAGAGCCAATTCTAAAGTGGATTATGCTTATAGATGTTTCTATCATGTTAAAGAATTAACTGTGAAATTAGCTGAAATTGAAAATGCTGTTTATCGTTTAGCAAATGCTATACGTAAAACTCAAAAAAGAGCGAATGCTCTTAAAAACATTTCAATTCCTGGATTTGAATCGACAGTTAAGTTTATTAGCGAAGCTTTAGATGAAAAAGATAGAGAAGAGTTCTCACGTCAAAAAGTCATTAAAACACAAAAGGATAAACAAGAAAGTTTAAAGAAACAAGGTTCTGCTTAGAATCTTGTTTTTTTCGTATAAAAAAGAAAAATGATCTTAAAAACTTGTATATAGAAATAGGAGGGTTATTTTATGACAAAAGAAGAATCAGAATTAGATTACATAGCTCTACACTTTTATAAAGAGATTCAATCACTGATGAGTAATAGTTAGACAAACAGTTTTATCAGACTGCTAACTTTACAATGGTAAAAACTGACTGGCAGATTGGTAAAATGATTGTAGAAAAGCAAGGTAGTAAAGAACGTGCTGAGTATGGCAAAGACCTGAAATTGGAAAAGTATTATAAAACTTTCTCATAGCAACTCAGTTTCGTTATCGAAATTTAGGACAAATACAGATGTATGTAAATGATTACAAAAGAGAGTTCATGAATGAAGGAGATAATTCTCCAATAGGAATCATCTTATGTTCAGGTAAGAATCAGTCAGTAGTGAAAACATATTTTTGCTTCAAGATATCAAATATGTTTACTAATAGCGGAGGAGCTACAGAATGAATTCAATAAGGATTATTAGGAATTATTGATTAAAAGATATAAAAATACCTTTTATCTTTTTTTCGAAATTACTTTCAAAAGCCGACTAAATTTAAGCGGTTACAAAGAAAAAGTGAAAGTAATTTCTAAATATCCTTAAATACTTGTGAATAATTAAAAATATCAGTAAATTGATATCAGAGGAGGAAAAAAGATGAAAGAAATTCAAAATAATCTGATTGTATCATGTCAAGCATTAGAGGATGAACCACTACATTCGTCTTACATTATGTCAAAGATGGCACTAGCTGCAAAGATGGGTGGAGCTAAGGGAATAAGGGCTAATAGTGTAGAAGATATTCGTGCTATTAAAAAAGAAGTTGATTTGCCTATTATTGGAATTATCAAAAAAGATTATGATGGAACAGATATTTACATTACTACAACTATGAAGGAAGTCGACGCTTTGGTAGAAGTGGGTGTGGATATCATTGCGATGGATGCAACAAAGCAACTCCGTTTAAATCAGCAAAGTTTAGATGAATTCTTTAAAGCAGTCAAAAACAAATATCCTCATCAGTTGTTTATGGCTGATTGTTCAACAGTTGCAGAAGCTAAACATGCTGATCAACTTGGATTTGATTTTATTGGAACAACACTTGTGGGGTATACACCACAAAGTTATGGTCATAAAATTGAAGCAGATGATTTTAAGATTATCAGAGATATTATTTCTTCAGTTCAACATCCAGTTATTGGAGAGGGAAATATTGATACTCCTTTAAAAGTGAAAAGAGTTTTAGAATTAGGTTGTTATAGTGTGGTTGTTGGGTCAATTATCACAAGGCCACAAGTCATTACAAAGAGATTTGTAGATGAAATAAAGAAGGAGAGGTAAAAAATATGATGGATAAAATTTCAAATTTATTATTACCAATTGCTGAAAAATTATCAAAGAATAGATATTTAGCAGCAATTAGAGATGGTTTTATTTCAATTATGCCATTAGTTATCACTGCATCACTGTTTACGCTTATAAACAGTGTATTTGTTGGTGAAGGGAATTATTTAGATAAATGGTTTGGGTTGCCATGTAGTGAGTTTGCACAATTAGGAAGTGTTATTGGTTCAGCATCAATGTCAGTGATGGCAATTTTATTAACATTTACGACTGCAAAAGCATTAGCAAAGAATTACAAAATGGATACATCAATTACAGGGGCAATGGCAGTTGTGAGTTTCTTATGTTTAACTCCTTTTGTAGCTGATGCAACAATTGGTGAATATGTGACAACTTATTATTTAGGGGCAGCAGGAATGTTTACAGCATTTCTATCAGCTTTATTATCAGTTGAAGTGCTTCGTTTCTTGATGAGTTTTAAAGCTTTAATTATTAAAATGCCTGAAAGTGTTCCAACAGGTATTGCAAGATCATTTAATTCAATTATTCCAGTTGCTTTAACAGTTATTATTTTTGCAATTGTAAGAATTGTAACTGATGCTATGGGAGCACCATTAAATGATTTGATTTTTACTTGGATACAAACACCATTTACGGCGATTGTTTCATCACCTATTGGATTAATTATTATCTATATATTATATATGTTATTATGGGGATTTGGAATACATTCAGCATATATTTTTAATCCAATTTTAGAACCTATTTATTTAGCAAGCTTAGCTTTAAATGTGAATGCGATAAATGCAGGAGAAGCAGCTACACAAATTATTACAAAACCATTCTTAGATTCAGTTGCATTTATGGGTGGTGCTGGTAATATGTTGGCACTTGTTATTGCAATCTTCCTTGTTTCAAAAAGAAACGATTATAAAGTTATAGGTAAACTTGGACTGGTTCCTGCACTATTTAATATTTCTGAACCATTAATGTTTGGACTACCAGTTGTTATGAATCCAATCCTTATTATTCCTATGATTGGAGCAACATTAGCAGGACTTGGTATTGGTGCACTTGCAACTCAAATTGGGATTATGGCACATACTTATGTTCTGATTCCATGGACAACACCACCAGTCATCAGTGCTTTTCTAGCAACTGGTGGAGATATTATGTCTGGAGTTGTTGGACTTGTTATTCTCATTGTTTCAGTTCTTATATACATCCCATTTGTAAAAGTTATGAATAAAGAAAGAGCTGAACAAGTTGAAGAATAAAGTTGTTGTCTTTGATTTAGATGGAACTTTACTCGACAGTCATAATGCAATTATTGGGGGGACTCAAACATTAGAATGTTTGAGTTCACTTCATGAACTGGGATGTACATTAGCTGTCTGTACGGGAAGACTAGACCATGATATTATTAAAGTAGATGAACGATATCATTTACATATGACTCATCGTATTTCTCAAAATGGTGCTGTTATTAATAGAGATGATCATTATCAAGCAACCTTATTAGATAAACAAGATGCTTTACAAATATATAAAGATATAAAAACAAAAGATATTCGTATTGAATTAAATACAGTATCTAATCGTTATTGGAAAACAGATAGAGATCCTGATTTCCCAAAAGAATTTTATGATTCACATATTATAAAAGATGATTTTGAAGAAATTATTCTTTGCCAGCCAACAGTTCTCTTTTTACTCATTGGAGATACAAAACAACTTGATGAGATAGAGACTTATGTGAACTCAACTTATCAAAATACAAAGGCAATAAAGACTTCACAAACATCTTTAGAAATATTACATCAATCAGCATCAAAAGGTCACGCTATTGAAATCTTGTATCCTCACTATGAGATTTATGCAATAGGTGATGCTCCTAATGATTTTTGTATGTTTCCTATCGCAAAGGAAGGCTATTTGGTTTCAGATATTGACTGTCAATATAAATGTCATAGAAAAACAAGTATTTTAGAAGCTTTACAAGATATTATAACAAAAGTTCAGGGATAAGGAGAGAACGATGGATGCAAAAACTTTGATTGATGATTTAAGAAAATTAGGTATTAAAGAAGACGATACAATTCTTGTGCATTCTTCTTACAATGCTTTAAAAGGTCACGATGTTATTGAAGGTGGACCTCAGGCAGTGATTGATGCATTAAAAGCAACAGTTCAAGAGGGCACTTTGATGTTGCCGACATTAAGTTATTTAGATGTCAATGTTGATCATCGTATTTTTGATGTGATGTCTACTCCTAGTTGTGTAGGAATATTACCTGAAATTTTTAGACAAAATCAAGATGTTTATCGCAGTATAAATCCAACACATAGCATTGGTGTATGGGGAAAAGATGCTAAGATAATAGCAAGCGCTCATCAAAGAGATTTTAGTCCTGTTGGACCTTCTTCACCTCTTCACGAGGTCAAAAGAAGAAAAGGGAAGATTATTATGCTAGGTTGTGGACTTTTATGTAATACATCTATGCATGGAGTTGAAGAAATGTGTGTGCCAAGTTATTTGTATCGAGGAAGTTTTGATTATAAAGTAATATGTCATGATAAAAGTGTCATAAATATGGATGTTCTTCGTCATGATTTTAAAGGTTATCAACAGCGATATGATCGTATACTTGATGTTTTAGATAATACGGATTATCAAGTTGGAAATGTTTTAGAAGCAAAATGCTATGTTTTGAATGCGCAAGCAGTTTGGGAAAAAGGATTGGCAATATTAAAGAAGGATCCATATTATTTTGTGGATAAAAAGGATGAGAAGAAATGAAAACATTATTAATACCATTAGATGAAAGACCTTGTAATAGAGTCTTTCCTGAAATGATTGGAAAGACAAATCAAGATATTGATTTATTGGTTCCAGACATGGATTTATTTGGACATAAAAAAGAACCAACAGATACAAAACAAATAAGTGATTTTTTACTAGAAAATAGTGAAGATTGTGATAATGTTGTTCTTTCTATAGATATGATTTTATATGGTGGTCTCATTCCTTCACGTATTCATCATCTTACACGTGAAGAAGCATTGAGCCGATTAAGTATTATTAAGAAATTAAAACAAATCAACCCAAAGATGAAGATTTATGCTTTCTTATGTATTATGAGAGCACCAAGTTATAATTCAAGTGAAGAAGAACCAGATTATTATGAAGAGTATGGATATGCATTATTCAAAAGAGCATATTTACTCGATTATAAAAAAAGACATAGTCTCACAGATGAAGAGGAAGCTGAACTTGAAGCTATTTGTATACCAGAGGATATTGTGAATGATTATGAGACCAGAAGAGATTTTAATACATCTATGAACTTAGAGGTTATTAAATATTTAGAAGAAGACTATATTGACTTTCTTGTTATTCCACAAGATGATTCATCACCTTATGGATACACTGCAATATCTCAAAAGACAATTGTTCAAAAGGTTAAAGAAAAAAATCTAGATACAAAAGTGATGATCTATCCAGGTGCAGATGAAGTTGCTATGTCCTTACTAGCAAGAGCTTATCATGAATATTATCATATTGAACCAAAGGTTTATCCATTCTATGCATCCATTCTAGGACCTACTCTTGTTCCTAAATATGAAGATAGACCTATGTATGAAAGTCTCAAGTCACATATTCGTGTCTGTAAAGCAGTTATTGTTGATAATGCTAATGATGCAGATTATTTACTCGCAATCAATTGTCCTGGGAAGATTATGCAAGAATCATTTGTAGATAATAATGAGCTTGATATTTCTTATACAAGTTACAGGAATTTATTAGATTTTGCATATCGTATACAAAGTTATGTGAAACTAGGTTATCAAGTTGCTTTGTGTGATAGTGCCTTCAGCAATGGAGGAGAACTACAGCTTATACGCTATTTAGATCAACTTGGGTGCTTAGATAAACTTATCAGTTATGCAGGATGGAATACAAATTGTAACTCATTAGGGACAACTCTCACTCAGATGTTTATTGGACAAAAGGATTTGATTTTTAATTTATGTTATAGAATAATAGAGGATGTTTTTTATCAAGCGATTGTTCGTAAAGATATGGTAGAGAATGACTTAGTAGAATTGGGTCTTTCTTATTATGATTTCAAGGATCAACAAGAGGTTGTAGAAAAAAGAATTATGGAAAAATTACAGACATATTATAACTCCCTTAAAATAAGTCATGTACATCCATGCCATATTCTAGAAATTGATATGCCTTGGAAAAGAATGTTTGAAATTGGAATGAAAATAGAGGTTCAACCATGAGAGAAACAATGAAATATAACCCTTGTTATTATCAATTAAGAGAAGGACAACTCCAAAGAATTCTTTCTATTATACAACAAACAAAAATAGCTTTAGAAGGAGGAGTCATTTTCTTTGGTGATTCTATTACAGAAATGTATAATATTGAACATTATTATCAAGATATTTCTATTAAATATAATTGTGGTGTTGGTGGTGCAACATCAAATGAACTTTTATGGATATGTGATGAAGCTGTTATTAAATATCAGCCAAAGGTTGTTGTTATGATGATAGGAATTAATGATCTAGGAAATACCGTTATGCTTTCTCCTAAAGAAATTGCGGTCAATATTAAAAATATTATTGACTTAATAAGAGGGAATTGTCCACAAACACAAATCTTATTACTCTCTACATTGCCTTGTGTAGAATCTTTAAGAAGTTATCATCAAGTTCCTGGTATCCGCTGTAATGATCTTGTTGAGATGATTTATCAACAATGTCAGGACATAATTATTGATCCAAAGACAAGATTTGTTTCTATATTTGAGGAGTTTATTGATGAAAATAAAGAAGCATTGATAGAGTATTATCAAGATGGACTTCATCTAAATGAATTGGGTTATGAGAAATTAACAAGATTAATTAAGCCTATCATTCAAGAATATATTTAAGGAAACGAAAGTTTCCTTTTTGTGCTATAATGAAAAAGAAAGTGAGGATGTGTAATGTTATCTTATAATAAAAGTGTTATTCCTGTTATTGAGTCAGCTTATGATGATCTCACAAATGTAGAAAAAAGTATTGCAGATTATTTTATTAATTATGTCAATGGAGAGGACTTATCCTCAAAAGCAGTTTCTCGAAGATTATTTGTTTCAGAAGCATCTTTATCAAGATTTTCAAAGAAACTTGGTTTTAGAGGATATCGTGAATTTCTTTTTGCATTTCAAGGTTCTACGAAGAGTGAAAAGAATTTAGATATATTAACAAGGCAAGTATTGAATTCATACCAAAAGGTCTTAGAGAAAACATATTCATTAATTGATAATGAACAGATGATTAGATTAGCACAAATGTTAGATTTATATGAACGTGTGTATGTTTATGGGATAGGTTCTTCATCAGTTGTTGCAAGAGAGTTTAAATTAAGATTTATGCGTCTTGGTTTGGATGTCGATTATTTAGCTGAGGCACATTCTATTCGTATGAATATAACGAGAGTTAATAAGTTGTCACTTGTGATTGGAATTAGTGTAAGTGGTAGAACAGAGGAAGTTGTTGAAGGACTGAAAACTGCTAAAGAAAAAGGTGCAAAAACAATCATGTTATCAGCTGCAAAGGTTTATGAATATCGTAGTTTTTATGATGAACTTGTTTTAATGGGTGGATTAAAGAATTTAGCTATTTCAGATAAAATTTCTCCCCAAATACCTGCATTGATCATGATAGATATTTTATATACACATTACTTACATTATAATAAGGCAAATAAGGATGAAAAGTTAAAAATGACATTAGAACATATTGATTATGAATTAGAAGAATAAATATATAACTATACAATTAAAGAAATGCTAGAGAAATAGAAATTGAAACGTAGTTATTTGATATCTTAAGTAAATCTTAAGAAATTTTTAAGCGAGTATTACAAAAAGGTTTTGTACAAAAAGAGTATACTCATAGTGTAGGAGGTATGAGTATATGAAAAGAAAAATAATCATGAGTGTTGCTTTGAGCTTGAGTTTATTAACGATGCTATTACCTTGGTTTGGAGGTATGAAAGGTGTAGAAGAAGTTTATGGTGTTATATTATTAGACAATCCAGTAGCGCTGACATGTATTATTCTTGCTTTTGTTGGCATTTGGACAAATTTTGGTTATAATAGTGAAATCATAGGAAGTATTGGAATGATTGGCATTATTGTTATGGAAATCTATGAGTTTATGACATGGCATATCTTAACAATTAGTGGACAATTTGATTTGAACCTAAGTATTGCTCTTTGCTATCCAGAATTCTATCTTGCACTTGTATGTATAGTTGTCACTTATATTATTTATAAATACACAAATAAGAAGATGAATTTAACACAATAATTCCATACTGTTGAAATATAATGTTTAAGTCAAAAGGGGAGAAACAAGGTGGAAAGAATAAGAAATTATAAGTATTATTCATTATTTCAAAATATCTTAAAGTTTGAAATATTTTATAAGATGATGACTCTTTTTATCTTAAGCCCTATTTTAAGAAGAATTCTTCAAGAATATTTAGATAGTGTCACATATGGAATTGCTTTTAACCAAGATATTATTTATCAGTTTTTATCTTTTAAAGGTATTGTGATATGTTTGTTTTTATTTATATTGATGATCTTAATTATTTTTTATGAGATTTATGTTGTTATGAATATTATTGCATTAGATAAAGAACATAAGAAATTATCATTAAGAAAAATTATGTTAAAGAGTTTTTGTTCTTTAAAATCTCTTCATTATCCATCACTACCATTATGTGGTATTTATATTGTTTTCTTATTACCACTTGTACATATAGGATATTTAAACAGTTATATTCAAAGATGGGATATTCCTAATTTTATTTTTGGTGAATTGAAGTTAACACTAGGTGGCAATGTTTTGATTTGTCTGGTTTCTATTATTTATTATTTGATTTTTATAATAATGATTTTTGTTCCAGTATACATGGTTTTTAAAGGAAAGAGTATCATTTCAGCAACACAAGAAAGTTTCTCTTTATTTAAAAAAATAACTCTTAAAGAAAAGGGAAGTTTACTTGTTTATTTGCTTTTATGGATATTTATAGAATATATGATTATGAATTTAATTCCCTATCCAATCTTACATAATCGTGATTTTAATTGGTATTTCCTTAAATATACAATCAATTCAACAGCATTTCGCTATAGTGCTATACAATATGTTCTTCTCTATTTTGTCTCCATTATAGCTATGACTTTCTTCATGCGTTATATCATCAATTTGGTTTCACGATATGAAGACACTCTCATGACGGTGGACCAGATTCCAGTTGAGATAGATTATTTAAATGGATGGATTATGAAAGGACAGAATTTTGTTAGAGAAATCATATATTATATGAAAAAACGATTAGCTCATTTTCGTTTTTACCAGAAACATAAGTTGTTTTCTAGATGTATTGTTGGTATTTTTATCATATGTTTCATGATTATTTATTTGCATCAGGATGCTCTTGTTCATAGACCTTGGGTTATTGGACATCGTGGTTCTGGATATTTTGTTGAAAATACATATGAGGCAATTCAAGATGCGAACAATAGTCAAGTAGATTATGCCGAAATTGATATTCAGTTATCCAAAGATGGAATTCCTATTGTATTTCATGATGCAACTTTATCTCGTTTATCTGATGTCAACAAGAAGGTTTCTGATTTAACAGCAACTGAGCTTGAAGAAATAACACTTTCACAAAATAATCATAAATCAAATATCTTGACTTTAGAGAACTTAATTAAAAAAATGAAAAGAGATAAAATGGCAGTTGGTTTATTAATTGAATTAAAACCAACTCAAGATAATGGAGAAGACATGGCCCATAAAGTTATTGATATTATAGAACAGTATCAGTTCTCAAGACAATCCATATTTATGTCGTTAGACTATGATAGTGTACAGGTTATCAAAAAAGAAAAGCCACAGTGGTGGGTAGGTTATTGTATCTATGGAAGTGTTGGCGATATTGATGATTCTATTTGGGAGATGGATATCGATTTTCTGGCAATGGAAGAGAATCGAGCAAGTACAGCTTTTATTCAAAAGGCAGTTAGGCATATGATACCTATTTATATTTGGACAGTTGATAATACTAAGAAAATGAAACAGTATTTAGATATGGGAGTTTGTGGATTAATAACGAATTATCCTCATCTTGGAAAGTTAACTGTAGAAGAATATGAAAAGACTCATTTTCAATATTATTATTATGATGGGAAGGGGTATCCGAAAACCACATTAATAACAGGAGGTTAAATGGATGTATGATTTTATAAATGAAATGCCATATATTATTTTGATGAGTATACCAATATCTTTTTTTACTTATATATTGTTTCCAAAAAGGTGGAAAAAAAGGATAAATCTTTTCTTTTATATTGTTTTTATATGTTATCTTTTGTGTGTATTCTTGATTACAATTCCACCATTTTTCTCATTTCAAAGTATTGAAGTTCAAGAATTACTTCATTTTGTGAATATCATTCCATTAAGTAATAATCAAGGAGGATTCTTGAGTTCTCAAGATTTTTCTCAATGTATCATGAATGCTATTATGTTTGTTCCATTAGGTGTGCTACTTCCATTGACATTGAAACGAAGAATACGTATACGTTATTTTATTTTCATCTGCTTTGGATTTTCACTGACAATAGAAGTTATTCAGTTGATTGGTACATATTCAGGATTATTATTGAGATCATTTGATGTGAATGATATTTTGTTTAATACAATTGGAGGAACTTTTACATATGGTTTTGCTTCATTTATTTTTGATTGTTTACAAAAATATCATTATATAGAAAAAGAACAAGCTCAAAGCTTGTTCTAGAATTCTAATTGAATGTGATATATTTTTCCCCATAAATAAATTTGATAGAAATAAGCCATTAATTGTGGACCCATCATTAATTGACCAAACCATGGTGCAGTAAAACTATCACCATTGGTATCAATGAAGTTGATAAGTTTATCTTTATCAAAGAATGCATAGAGTATATTATAAGGATCATCTAATGATTCTTTTAATTTTGCTTGAATGAATTCACTATAAACAGGAGAATGCGTTTTTGGATATGGGTTTTTCTTTCGATGAGCTATATCTTCAGGAAGAAAATCTTCAAAGGCTTTTCTGAGTATTCCCTTTTCTTCTCCATCAATAAACATGTATTCATATGGCATGTTATAAAGATATTGTAGGATTTTTATAGATGCAAAGGGAACACGAACTTCTATAGAAGAACGCATTGTTTGGCTATCTGCACGTGTTAAAAGAGTTTGCATAAACCACTGTGTATTTAAATAAATCATTTGTTTCTTCTTGTCTGTTGTATGAATTTCTTGTAGAGTATCTTGATATTTTTCTATAATATAATCTTTAATATTTAGTGCTTTTACCTTTTCATTGAAAAGATCTATTTTCATATCCAAGTCTCTCATCCAAGGGAAGTATGGTTGATTATACAATTCTTCTTTATAGAACCAAGGATATCCTCCAAAGATTTCATCAGCACATTCACCTGAGAGAGAGACTTTATGGTTTTTAGCAATTTCTTTTGAGAATAATAAGAAACTAGAGTCAACATCTGCCATACCTGGCATATCTCTGGCTATTAATGCCTCTTCTAATGAATTAAGTAAATCTAATTGTTTTAAAGTGATTTTATGGTGATCACTTTGATAACGTTCTACCATCTCACGTATATAATCATCATCCATAGATGTTTGATAATCATAGGCTTTAAAATACTTTTCCTGATCTTCATAAGTAATGCTATAAGTTGTAAGTGGTTGTACATATTGTTTAGTTATAGCAGTGATAATACTTGAATCTAAACCACCAGACAACATTGTAGAGAGTGGAACATCACTAAGCAATTGTTTTTGGACACTATCAATAACTAACTCTTTAACTTTCTGAGTCGTTTCTTCTAGGTTATCAGTATGTTCTTCATCATGTAATTTCCAGTAACAGATCGGTTCGCAATGTCCATCAAAATACATATAGTAACCAGGTCTCAAAGAATAAATACCTTTATAAATTGTATGACCAGGAGTCATGCTTGGCCCCAATCCTAAGAGTTCTTTAACACCTTCCTGATCAACAACAGCTTTTCCAATGTAACTTAAAATACATTTTATTTCACTTGCAATAACAATTGTTTCATCTTCTAAATAATAATAGAGTGGTTTCACACCCAAAGGGTCTCTTGCAACAAAGAGTTTATCACCATCATCAATCACAAAAGCAAATATTCCTTCGAATAAGTCTAAACAATTTTCTTGATATTCAATATAACTAGCTAAGACAACTTCTGTATCACTCATTGTTTGAAATGTATATCCTAGACTCACCAGATGATTCTTAATTTCCATCATGTTATAGATTTCACCATTATAAGTGATTCTATAGATTTTATCATTAAATGTATAAAGCATAGGTTGGTTACCATTCTCTATATCAATAATTGATAATCTTCGATGTGCCATTAAACAATGAGGTGTTAAAAAATACCCTTCATGATCAGGACCTCGCTTTGCAAGTAAGCTCACCATTGTCATGAACTTTTCATCATAATCTAATAAATTTTTTGTGTAATTACATATTGTAACAATACCACACATATATTTCACCCCATATATTGTATGATTTCAGAACTGAAATATGCTTTTATTTTCAAGATAAAAAGGAACGATATTTCCAAATTGTTAAGTTATAATGGGAATAAAATGGTGATAAAGGAATAAAACTTCCAAAATTATATAAAAAATAAAAAGTATATTTCCTTTTAGGTGGAGGTGTGCTATTTTATAAATGTATCGTAACCTAGGACGTACAAAAAATAATTTGAGGAGAAAATGTATGTTAGAGAAAATTGCAAATAAGCTTTTACCAATTGCTACAAAACTTTCACAACAACGTCATTTAAGTGCGGTAAAAGATAGTTTTATTATATCGATGCCATTAGTTATGGGTGCATCTTTATTTGTTTTGTTAAATGCATTGGGGACTAATTTTTTTAATACTGATATGTTTTCAGGGATTGCAACAGTTGTTAATCAAGGGACACTTGGGGTTTTATCTATCCTTATTGCTTTTACAACTGCTAATAATTTAGCTGACTATTATTTAAGAGTGAAACCTGAACTTGCTAATTCTGGTTTTACCAAAATACATGCGGGCGGTCTTGCAGTTGCTTTAATGTTTATGTTAATGCCAGTAACTCAATCAGTTGTTGTTGAAGGATTAAAAGATCCTGCCATTATCTCTGGAATGTTTGCACAAGAATTAACATCTAGTAGTGGATTAATTTATTCATTATTAACTGCATTAATAGGAACAGAAATTTTTGTGAGATTTGCATCTATTCAATGTTTAAGAATTAAGATGCCAGAAAATGTTCCACCAGCTATTGAAAAATCATTTAATGCTTTAATTCCTGAATTAATAACAATTACTATTTTTGCAATTGTTGTATTTGGACTAGATCAAATATGGGGAGTCACAGTTCCAGATTTAATAGCTGCAATGATTTCTAAACCCTTGAGCAATTTTGTTTTATCATCACCTGGATTAATTTTCTTACAATTTATATCTGATTTGTTATGGGTATTTGGTATTCATGGATCATCAATTCTTTCACCAATTAGAAGTGCTCCAATGTTAGATGCATTAACACAGAATATTGCTGCCAGTGGTGCTGGAAATTCGATTCCTAATATTGTAACAGAACCATTTATGAATATGTATGGATTAATTGGTGGGGGAGGATGTATTCTTGCCTTAGTGATTGCAATCTTTATTGTATCAAAACGTAAAGATCATAAAACAGTTGCCAAGTTAGGACTTGTTCCTTCTTTATTCAATATATCAGAACCTATTATGTTTGGGCTACCTGTTGTCATGAATCCTATTTTTATGATTCCAGCAATTCTTGTTCCATCAATTAATTTAGTTATTGCTTATATTTTAACAAATATGAATTTAGTGGGTAAAGTTGTTGCTCAAGTTCCATGGATTACGCCACCAGGATTTTATGCATTTTTTGCTACAGGTGGAGATTTTATGGCAGCTTTCTTATCATTAGCCTTATTGGCTTTAGATGTTATGATTTATATTCCATTTGTAAAGGTGAGTAATAAGGTAGATGAAAATATGTTGAGTGAAAATCAAGAATAAATTAAAGAGAATGTCTTGAAGGATATTTTGATGAAATGATACAATTTGTTTCTTTATGAAAAGTAGGTGAAAATAATGAATAATGAAATTATTATAAAGATTAAAAGTTTGTTTCCTGATTTAACTAAATCTGAAAAGAGAGTTGCACTATATGTGAATGAACATTTTCATCAAATTATTTATTTGAGTATTGGTGATTTAGCGAGTCAATGCGAAGTTGGTGAAACAACTATTTTAAGATTTTGTAAACATCTTGGATTTTCGGGATATTATGAGTTTAAGCAACAAGCAATCCTACAAATTGAAAAGGATGGTCAACAAAACACTGGACATCAAAACAAAACATTAGGAAATATTCATACAATGGTGCAGGAAACTACACAATTACTTGATGACAACAAATTAACTGAGACTGCTCAAATAATTATTCATAGTCAAACGATTTATGTTTTTGGAAGTGGTTTTTCTGGTTTGACTGCTAAGGCGGTACAAATGCGTTTAACTTCCTTTGGTTATAAATGTATTGTTGCTGATGATAAATATTTGCAGGTTCTTGCAGCGAATGTTATGGGTAGTGAAGATGTTGCTTTGGGATTAAGTATATCTGGTGAAAATTCATCGACTATTGAGTCTATTGATTTGGCTAAAAGAAATGGTGCAAAAGTTATTGCTATAACCAATCATGAAGAATCTTCATTAGCAAGATTAGGAGATATTGTTCTTTTGACTGCTGGAAAAGAGATGGGGAGAGAAGGCAGTACTTTGGTAACTGAAATGTCACAATTCATTATTTTAGAAATGCTTTTTGAAAAGTTACATGAATTAGATAAAGAAAAAATCGAAGATATGAACTATAAAGTTTCATATTATATTAGAGGAGAATAGTGAATGTCTATATCAATTGATAAAATAGATGAACTGATATCTATGATGACATTAGATGAAAAGGTTGGACAATTAAATCAGCATCTTTATGGATGGCAGTGTTTCTGTAAAAATAAGGATGGAGATTATGAATTGACACAGCTTTTTAAAGATCATGTTCAAAAATTTGGTGGCGTTGGAGCTATTTATGGTATCTTACGAGCTGATGCATGGTCAGGAATGAATGAAGTCAATGGCGTTAAAAAAGAAGAGAGTTTACAAGTTATTGAAATGATTCAAAATTATTTAAAAACAGAAACAAGGCTCAAAATTCCTGCCTTAATAACTGAGGAATGTGTACATGGACATCAGGGATTACACAGCATGATGTATCCAGCTAATATTTCTATGGGAATGACATGGAATCCTGATTTATTAAAAGAGATCTGTCAGGAAGTGAGTTGTGAACTTGCATCTAAGGGTGGGAATCTTGCCTTATTTACAGGATTAGATGTGATGCGTGATCCACGTTGGGGAAGAAGTGAAGAGTGCTTTAGTGAAGATAGTTATTTAACAAGTGAAATGACGAAAGCAGCTGTCAAAGGTTTTCAGTTGAATGATAGGAATGGTGTTGGTGTTATTTTAAAACATCTTTGCGCCCAAGGTGCTTGTGAAGGTGGACATAATTCTGGAGCTGCCTCTATTGGACAACGTGAATTGCGTGAAGTGTTCTTACCACCAGTCAAAGCTGGGGTTTTAAGTGGAGCCAAAGGTGTTATGGCGGCGTATAATGAGATTGATGGGATTCCCTGTCATGTGAATCAAGCACTTCTGACACAACTGCTAAGAGGAGAGTATGGATTTAATGGTATTGTTATGGCAGATGGTTGTGCATTAGATCGACTCAGTATTATGAATTCTGACATACCGTTGATGGCAGCCACTGCTTTAAAAGCAGGTGTTGATTTAAGTTTATGGGATCATGTTTATCCGTTATTAGGTGATGCTGTGAGACAGGGCTATTTAGATGAGAAAGTTCTTGATAGAAGTGTCAAAAGAATTCTTAAGTTAAAATTTGAATTAGGACTTTTTGAAGAAAGGCAAGTCACGGTTTATCCATCTAGAGAAAAGGAGCTGGCTTTAAAAGCTGCTCAAGAATGTCAAGTTCTTTTAAAGAATGATGGTATTTTACCATTAAGAAAAGACATCAAAAGTATTGCTGTCATAGGACCAAATGCTCACAATGTCATGAATATGTTAGGTGATTATACATCATTTCAAAAAGCGGAAGATGTTACGACTCTTTATCAGGGGATTCAACAAGTTCTTGGAGAGGAAGTCCAAGTCAATTATGCTTTAGGATGCCATATTCGTGATTGTTCAAAAGCAGATTTAGCAGAAGCTGTTGAACTTGCAAGTCAGAGTGATGTTGTCATCATGGCATTAGGGGGCTCTAGTGCACGTCATTTTAAAATGGATTTTGAAAGTAATGGAGCAGTGACAACAAGTTATGATAAAAACGAAATGAATTGTGGGGAAAATGTTGATAAAGCATCATTGGATTTGGAAGGCTTACAAGTTGAATTGTTGAGAAAGATAAAACAGGTCAATCAACAAATTGTTACAGTTTTAATTCAAGGAAGACCACATTCTATTGGGAATATTGTTAATGACAGTCGAGCTGTGCTTGCGGCGTGGTACCCAGGTAATTTAGGTGGGTTAGCTATAGCTCAAACAATTTTTGGTGATCATAATCCAAGTGGAAGATTGTCAATGTCAATTCCTCAGTCATCTATGCAATTGCCTTGTTATTATAATGGGAAGTATTCAGGGGCAAAAGAAGAGTACATAGATATGTCAGGGAAACCATTATATCCATTTGGTTATGGTTTGAGTTATAGTCAATTTCAATATCACCATATCCAACTTTCACAAACTGAAATAACAATTCAGGATTTAGAAGAAAAAGGAATAGATATTTCTTTGGATGTTGAGAATGTGAGTCAAAGAGATGGGTATGAAATTGTTCAAATTTATATAATTGATAATGAATCTACAATCACAAGAAGATACAAAGAGTTAAAAGCATTCCAAAAAATATATATAGAAGCAAAAAGCTGTTGTAGTCTTGTCATTCATCTTGATAGTGAAACTTTTAAAATATGGGATTATCAAATGAATCATTTGATTGAAAGTGGAACTGTAGATATTTTAATAGCCAGTCATTCAGAACAGTTTATAACTCGAAAATTAACTATTTTAAAATAGAATGGAAAACTATGGGATTCAATTGATTCCATAGTTTTTTCTATCTAGATATGTAAAAATAGTTTAAGAATAGCGTAAGTGTTGAGATAATTCTGTTTAAAAATCGTCTTTCTCAAATTTTTTTCTTGATTTTTATAAATAAGTCTCATTAGATAATGATTTCTCCATATTGAAGTGTTTATTCTAGGAGTCATTCATCTTGCGATAGTGAAGAAAAGATGAGAATTTTATGTGTCAAATTGAGTAACAGATTGAGACCCACTCATAAGAGTTTCATGATATGATGGATATGGGTGATAGAAATGCAATGTCCAAGATGCCATAATACAAATCTTCAACACTTATATAAAGTTAATGGTCAATACTATTGTCGAGAATGTATATCATTTCATCGTGTTTATGTTAAACAGGAGAGGTTTACAAAGAAGATTCAATATCCTTTGATTTATCATCATTATCAATTAGATTTTGAACTTTCACGACAACAAAAAAAGATTTCACAAAAATTAGTTGAGAATTATCAGCAAAAGAAAAACTCTTTGGTTTTGGCAGTTTGTGGTTCTGGAAAAACAGAAATTGTTTATGAAGTCATTTGCTATGCCTTGTCTCAAGGCCAGCGTGTTTGTTTCTGTATACCAAGAAAGGAGTTGGTGAAAGAACTTTATGAACGCATTTGCCAGTCATTTAGTCATACTGTCATTGGTGTGCTTTATGGTGGGTATCAACAAAATCTTGATGCTCAATTTATAATTTGTACAATGCATCAGTTGTATAAATTTGAGAATGATATAGGTTTTGATTTGATGATTGCTGATGAAGTTGATGCTTTCCCTTTTTATCAGAATAGGGTTCTCAATGAAATTTTTACAAGGTGTTGTTTGGGGAATTATATTAAATTGAGTGCAACTTTTGCATCTGAGGATATTCAAGGCGAAGAGTTATTATTCATGAATAGACGATATCATGGATATGACTTGCCAGTCCCGCAAATGATACTTTCTCCTAGCTTTTTACAAAAACTGATTCTTGTCTTGCTTATTTTATTTATGCATAAGAAGATTATTGTTTATGTACCAACTGTGGCTATTGTCTATCAGCTTGTTCATACGCTGAGATCAATTGTTGATATAGAAGGTGTCTCTTCTCATCATCCTCATAATCAAAAGACAATACAGGAATTAAAAGAGGGAAAAATTCAAGTTATTGTATCAACGACTTTATTAGAAAGAGGAATGACAGTTGAAGATGTTCAAGTCATTGTTTATCACGGAGAACATGTTTTGTTTGATGAACGAACACTTATTCAAATAGCGGGACGTGTTGGTAGAAAACCGGATTTTCCTACAGGAAAGGTTTATATTTTAACAAGTGAAAGGACAAAAGGAATTACACAGTGCATAAAGACAATCCGACGGCTCAATCAGATGAATGTTTAATCTGTTTAACACCACTCCTTAAAGATATTTCTTTTGCTCATTTGGTAAAAAGAATTCCGTTATGCCAACATTGTCTTCAAAAATTCGATGTTATTCAAACTTGCATTGATTTCTATCATTACCCTTTGACGATTCTCTATACTTATAATGATTTTTTTCAATCTTTATTATTTCAATACAAAGGTTTATATGACCATGCTTTGAAAGATGCTTTTTTATGCTTGTTTCAAAGTGAATTTGATAATCAATATAAAGATTATATAATCGTTGTGGCCCCCAGTTCACAAGAAGATAATGAACTTAGAGGATTTGCACCAGTAGAAACAATTGCCCAAACTTTCTCTAGTCAAATCTTTAATGGTCTTTATAAGAAAGAAAAGTATAAGCAAAGTGATTTGTCGTATCAAGAAAGAAAAAGAGTAGCTAGAAGAATTGATATAAGAGATGGAGAAAAGTTAAAAGGAAAAAAAGTTTTGATTCTAGATGATGTTATAACATCAGGATCAACACTTCATAGTTGTTTATTGCTTGTCTTGGCACAAGAACCACAGTCAGTTGAATTGTTGGCTCTTTCAACCAAGAATATAGGAAGAATTGAGGTTTGCTAAAGGAGAGATTCAGTCTCTCCTTTGACATATTTCCAAGGAAATAAACAAGAATAGACAAAATGCTTATAGTCTACCTATAAAAAATCTATATTTTGGAAAATGGTCGACATGTTTTGAGGAATTATTTAATAAGAAGAACATATAATGTGAGTGACCATGAAGTAAAGGAGTTGTTATTATGCAAGGTAAAGTAAAATGGTTTAACGCTGAAAAGGGATTTGGATTCATTGATAGAGGAGAAGGCAAAGATGTCTTTGTTCATTATAGTCAAATTGTTCAAGATGGATATAAATCTTTAAATGAAGGTGAAGTGGTAGAGTTTGAACTTTATCAAAGTGATCGTGGATTGCAAGCAAAGAATGTTGTAAAGGTTTAGAGGATAGCACATGATGTGCTATTTTTCTTTTGAGAATGATTCCAAGTATTAGGATAATGCTTTTTTTTGATAAAATTATATGCTATAATGAAAATGTTTTAGTATGCATGAAAGGAGATTTATTCATGGCAAGTAAAAAGCAAGAAATAAGAAAACAGATTAAGAAAAAGGAAGCAAAAGAACTAGAAGAATTAGGGTTAAACCCTGATGTAGAAGTTGTTGATTTAAATGATGATTTAGGTGAAGATATTCAAATAGAAACTTTTGAAGATGTTGTAAAAAAACCTGCACAACCTATTGAATTTAATACAACACCACAAAAACAGAAAAAGGGATTATTTGGTTCAATTAAAGGAGCTTTTTCACAGGATAATAAAATATTAAAAAAACTAGAAAAGCAAGCTGAACAGGTTTTAGGTTTAGAAGCGACTTATCAAGCAATGAGTGATGAGGAACTTGCTCATCAAACTGATATTTTTAGAGAAAGAATCAATGCTGGTGAGAGTCTAGATGATATCTTGATTGAAGCTTTTGCAACTGTAAGAGAAGCTGCTTTTAGAAAATTAGGTTTAAAAGCATTTAAGGTTCAAATTATGGGAGCTATTTCTTTGCACAATGGTGATATTGCTGAGATGAAAACCGGTGAAGGAAAAACTTTAACTTCTATTTTTCCTGTCTATTTAAATGCATTAGATGGTAAAGGTGTGCATGTTGTTACTGTTAATGATTATTTAGCTGGTCGTGATAAAACTGACAATGGGAAAGTTTTAGAATTTTTAGGTCTAACAGTTGGCTTAAATATGCGTGAATTAACTAAGGAAGAAAAAAGAGCTCAACATGCTTGTGATGTCACTTATACAACAAATGCTGAACTTGGATTTGATTATTTAAGAGATAATATGGTCACAAGATTAGAAGATAAAGTTTTAAGACCATTAAATTATGCTTTGGTTGATGAAGTTGACTCTATTTTAGTCGATGAATCAAGAACACCATTAATTATTTCTGGTGGTAAGAAAAATACAGCAGCTTTATATGTTCAAGCAGATAAATTTGTAAAGTCTTTGATTGTTGAAAAAGATTATGAAGTAGATATTGAAAGTAAAACTGTTTCATTAACATCTAGTGGGATTGAAAAAGCAGAAAAGGGATTTAAAATTAATAACTTATATGATCCTGAACATACAGCGTTAGTTCATCATATTAATCAGGCATTAAAAGCCAATTATACAATGCAACGTGATGTTGAATATATGATTGCAACAGAAGATGGAAGCCATGATATTCGTAATGCAAGTATTATGATTATTGATCAATTTACAGGTCGTGTTATGCCAGGACGTGCATATAGTGACGGTCTTCATCAAGCTATTGAAGCTAAAGAAGGAGTTCCTATTAAGGAAGAAACTGTCACTCTAGCAACTATTACTTATCAGAATTTTTTCCGTTTATTTAATAAGTTAGCGGGTATGACTGGAACTGCAAAAACAGAAGAAGAAGAATTCAGAACAATATATAATATGCGTGTTATTGAAATTCCAACGAATAAACCAATTATTAGAGATGATAAACCTGATTTGGTTTTTGCTAATCAAAAAGCAAAATTTAAAGCGATTTGTGATGAGGTTGAAAGAAGACATAGTTATGGGCAACCGATTCTTTTAGGAACAGTCTCTGTTGAAACATCTGAATTACTGAGTAGAATGCTTAATAAGCGTGGAATTAAACATAATGTTTTAAATGCGAAAAACCATGCCAAAGAAGCTTTAATTATTGAAAAAGCAGGGGTTATGGGTGCTGTTACAATTGCTACAAACATGGCTGGACGTGGAACTGACATCAAATTAGGTGAAGGTGTTTATGATCTTGGTGGTTTAATGGTTATTGGTAGTGAAAGACATGAATCTAGACGTATTGATAATCAGTTAAGAGGACGTTCTGGACGTCAAGGAGATCCTGGATGCTCATTATTCTTTGTTTCATTTGAAGATGAGTTAATGCAAAGATTTGCGAATGAGAAAGTACAGCAGTTTACTGGTAACTTCTTAGAAGATGAAGCTATTGAAAGTAAGATGGTCACAAAATCAATCGAGGGTGCTCAAAAACGTGTTGAAGGTCAGAACTTCGATATTCGTAAACAATTGTTACAATATGATGATGTGATGAGACAACAACGTGAAATTATGTATAAAGAACGTGATGATATTATGTCTGAAGATGATTTAGGTGATATTGTTAAAGGTATGTTTGAACAATCTGTTGAATATACAGTACGTAGTTTTACAAAGTCTGATGGTAAACATGATCTTGTTGATGTTGATGGTGTTTTAAATTATATTTCTAAGAATTATATGTTATTGGCGACTTTAAAAGCAAATCATAAAGAAAATGTTGAAAACGATCCACAAAAGGTAGCGAAGAGTTTATCTGAAGTTGTTTATATGCAATATCAAAATAGATTTAATAAAGATTTGCCTGCAGAAGTTAAGCTTGATTATGAAAGAAGAGTTTTATTAGGTGTTATTGATCATACATGGATTAACCATATAGATGCAATGCAAAAATTAAGAAATGGTATTTACTTAAGAGCATATGCTCAAAAAGATCCATTACAAGAATATACAGAAGAAGCATTTTATATGTTTGAAGAAATGACAAAATCAATTTCTCAGGATATCACTAGAAATATTGTTCATATGGGAATTGCTCCTGGAAGTGAACAAGAAAAAGAAATTCCAGCAATTCAAATTGAATTGGAGTTTAAAGCAGATTAATGGAATTATATGAAGTAAAAAATGGGCTTGAAAGAGCCCGTTTATTACTCAATGAATTATTTGTTTCTATTGATATTGAGGGTTTAAAAAGAGAAATTGAAGGTTTAACTGTACAGACATTAGATGAACACTTTTGGAATAATCAAGAACAAGCAAAAAAGATATATAATCAATTAAATGAAATGAAAAAAACAACAGATACATATGATGATCTCGTATCATCACTCAATGATTTAGATGAAACATATGACTATGTAAAAGAAACAGAGGATACTGATTTCAAAGAAGCATTGGATCAAGATTATGAGTTGTTTGAGAAGCATCTTAATGATTTTGAGAAAACATTATTATTTTCTGGTGAATATGATCATCATAATGCAATTGTAGAAATTCATCCTGGTGCTGGGGGAACTGAATCTCAAGACTGGGCAGCTATGTTAATGCGTATGTATCAAAGATATGGTGATAAAAAAGATTTTAAAGTTGAAGTTTTAGATTATTTAGATGGTGAAGAGGCTGGATTGAAATCAGTTACTTTACGATTTATTGGGTATAATGCATATGGGCATCTCAAGGCTGAAAAAGGTGTTCATCGTCTTGTTCGTATTTCTCCTTTTGATTCTTCTAAGAGACGTCATACATCATTTGCTTCAGTAGATGTTATGCCAGAATTTGATAATGATATCGAAATTGAAATCGATCAGAATGATTTAAGAATAGACACATATCGAGCTTCTGGAGCTGGTGGGCAGCATATTAATAAAACGGATTCAGCTATCCGTATTACACATATTCCTACTCATATTGTTGTGACTTGTCAATCACAACGCTCTCAGATACAAAATAGAGAACAAGCTCTTATTATGTTAAAATCTAAATTATATCAAGTCATGCTTGAAGAACAAGCTTCAAAGTTAAGTGATATTAAGGGTGAACAAAAGGCAATTGAATGGGGAAGTCAAATTCGTTCATATGTTTTGCATCCTTATTCAATGGTTAAGGATAATCGCAGTGGGTATGAATCCAATAATCCTAAAGCTATTTTAGATGGTGATTTGGATGATTGTATTTATGCTTATTTAAAGGCAATGGTTAAGGAGGATGAAGATGCATAGTTTAAAAAGAGTGATTAGAGATAGTCTTTTGGTTGTGTTAGGAAATGCAGTTGTAGCATTTGGAGTTGCTGTTTTTGCTGTCCCGTCAGATTTAATTGTTGGCGGAGCAACTGGTTTATCTTTAATTATTGAACAGTTTGTTTCTGTTAACTATGCAACGATTGTATTTGGTATCAACATGGTTATGTTGATTATTGGTTTTTTGGTTTTAGGAAAGAAATTCGCTGCTGGGACTATACTTAGTTCTTTCATCTTTCCTTTTTTCTTAGGTTTATTTGAAGCTATTCCCCAATTTCAACATATTACAAATGATATTTTATTGTCTGCTATTTATGCTGGGATTTTTACTGGTGTTGGTCTAGGAATTGTTTTTCGATTAGGATACAGTACAGGGGGAATGGATGTTCCACCTATTATCCTGAATAAAAAGAAAGGTGTTTCAGTTGCTTTGGCTATTAATGTTTTAGATATTATGATATTAGTAGGACAAGTCTTCTTTTCTAGTTTTGAAGGTATCCTGTATGGAATTATTACTGTCTTTGTATCGACATTTGTTTTAGACCAGGTGATTGTTATGGGAGAAAAGAATCTTCAAGTTCTTGTTATTTCAGCTGAACACGAAAAAATTGCTGAGGCTATTTTTAATGAAATTGATAGAGGGTGTACTTTTGTAAATGTAACAACTGGATATTTTCATCATCAACAAAAAGCTGTTCTCTGTGTTGCAAATAACCGTGAATATGCAAAAATAAATGATTTGGTTATGGAAATAGATCCAGCTGCTTTTATTATTGGTAGTGAAATCCATAGTGTTAAAGGACGTGGATTTACTTTACCTAATATAGATTTAGAGAAAAGAGATCATGTATAAAATAACAGCATACCTATTTGGTAATGCTGTTATTTTAATGGTTAATCTTCAACGACTTCCCCATAATCCTCTATAATCGTTTCTTCATAAGTGATTTGACTCTCCTGTATTTCCTGTAATGCACGATAATAGGTATAAATGATAAATGTTGCTGTTAAAAGAAAAATAGTAATAAGAAAAATCCCTATGCGTTTTATTATTTTTCTAACTTTCATATGGTTAATAATGAATTCACTTTCAATATGTTCATAATATGCTGCTATAATCGTTTCTGGAATACCAAACTGTTCATAATAATCATCACATTTGTAATCGGGGTGATGAGTCTCAAATTCTTGAAGCATTTCTTGTAAATAAATAAGAAATGCTTTTTCTTGTTTGCCTAATAAAGGAAAACGAGAACGAATCTTTTTATAATATTTTTTTGTTTCTTTATTTTGAAATTTTAATGTTTTCATTGTTTAAAATATCCTTAATAACTTCTTTTAATTCTAGATAACGACGTTTTAATGTATCAAGTCTAACAGTTCCAGCAGATTCTATATGATAATAAGTATGATTATCTCTTTTGTATTGAGTAATCAAATGTGATTCAAGAAAGAAGAACAGTGAAGTTAATACGACGCCTTCTTTGATACTTAATGTATTTTGAAAATGTAAAAAGGATGTCAATTCTTCACTTGTGCAATCTCTTTGATTTAAAATAGCTAAGATTAACATTTCTAATTTGAAAAAACGGTCATTATGTATCATGGTCTTACTCCTTAATATATATTATAACAAGATTCTTTATGAATGGAAGAACTGTTCAATAAAATCTTGTGTTTTTTGATCGATTTCATCTTGTTTTCTGGTAATAAATACAATATCTGTATACAGTTCTTCATCATGTAATATCACGCTTATTAATGACTTATTATCGACTAGTGAAAGGGCACTTTGAGGAATAATAGCAATACCTAGCCCACAAGAAGCCCATGTTAAAGATGTTCGACAATCATCACTTGTCATTTTGATAAAAGGATTAAAATGCTGATTGAGACAGTAATCAGTTATTAAGCTTAAATAGCGTTGATGAATGATAAGAGGAGAATGCTGATAGTCTTTTATATATTGCATATTTTCATTGAGATAGGAAGAATGACCAACTGCAACCATTGGTTCACTCTTATAATGTTTTGTAAAAACATGACTTTGATCAAAAGGTGTTCTGACAAGACCAACATCAATATTATGAGCTAATAAAAGATCAATCATTTCATATGTGGTTCCTTCATGAATACGAAATGATAATAATTTATTTCTGATAAGATAGTCCTGAATCTTTTCAATAAGACCTGAATTTGACGAGGTAATTCCAATTCTTATAATTTCGTTTTGGGTTTCTTTCATTTCATGTAGTGTCATTTCGCTTAGAGTCAATATTTGGAGACTACGCTTATAAAAGAGTTTACCAGCTTGTGTCAGTTCAACTTTACGGTGTCCTCGTTTTAATAACTGAACACCTAGCTCATCTTCTAATTGTTTTAATTGAGTAGATAGAGGGGGTTGAGCCATATGTAATACTTGTGCAGCTTTTGAAATAGTTCCTTCTTCAACTATTGTTTTAAAATAAATCATTTGTTTGATATCCATGCTGATTCTCCTATATATTTTATAAATATATTCAAAAAGTGATAATTATGAAATTCATTTCAAAAAAGCATTTTTTATGTATTGTTATAGATTAAACGGATAAAACTTTATTTTTCGTATAAATGATATCATTGGGAGTACAATCAAGAATTTCGCACAATTTCAAAAGTGTAAGAACAGTAATGTTTTTATTGTTTTTTAGTCTATTCAAAGTTTTATTATCGATACCTTGTTTTAATAACTGATATTGTGAAATATTTTTCTTCTTCATTGTTTCCCATAATGGGCTATAATCTATCATCATGACCACTCCTTTTTAATCCATTATAAAGAAAATGGAATTTATTAACATTGTGTATATATCCACAATGTTGTATAATGCATTTGTTCAATAAAAATATTTTAACAAATACATAGAAAATATAAAGTTATTTTTTAAGTATTCAATACAAATATTGAACAGGAGGTATAAAATGAAGTTAAAACGTGATGACATAAGTCAAAAGAATATTTGGATAATGATAGTGGGGGCTATTATCATTCTTCTAACAATAACAATATTAAGAAATAAGTCTCAAGCTATAGTTCTTAAAAATAAGTCTTTAACATTAGAATATGGTGAATTGTTATCAATGGAGATAACTGATTATTTAGATCTTGATCAAACCAAGAAAGAAATGATTTCAGATATTAAAATGGATACTTCAGCTATAATATATGAAAATGGTAAAGATTATCCTGCTATAGGAAATTATAAAATTATATTGTCATATAAAAATGAGAAAGCAACTCTTCAGTTGTATGTCAAAGATACAATTGCTCCAGTATTTAAAGATTTTATAACTGAAGTTGAATTTATGAAGGGGAAGCAACCATCAGATGAAGAATTAAAAACATTATTGAGTGTAGAAGATTTAGATGAAACAACAGTACACATTGATCATTCTCGAGTTGATTATACAAAAGTAGGTGTTTATCAAACAACAGTTACTGCTTCTGATTCTTCCCATAATAAAGAAGTCAAAGATATTATGGTGAATATTAGTGAACCGACCCTTCGATTAGATAAAACCAATGCAACATTATATGAAGAAGAAAATCTTATTTTGAAAGCAGAAGTTAAGGGAAATGATTCAAAGGTAACATTTCAATCTAGTGATACATCAATTGTTGTGGTTAATACTCAAGGAAGAGTAACTGCTATAAAAAGTGGAACAGCGACTATTATTGCTGAAGCAAATGGAGTTCAGGCAAAATGTCAAATAACAGTAGAATCGTTACCAAATGGTGCAACAAAAACAATTGAAAAAGATAACCAAGGGAATCAAGTGACAGTGGTAAAGCCTCCAAAGATGAAAGACCATTCAAGTCCTTCATTACATGAATCTGGAGAAACTGATAGAAGTTATGATCTAGCGAGTGCAAAAGAAGCATTTCAACTGCAAAATAGAGAGCGTGCAAAACAAGGATTAGCTGCTCTTCAGTGGAGTGATTCGTTGTATGAAACAGCCAAGATTCGTGCAAAAGAAATTGTTACACAATTTTCTCATACACGACCTAATGGTGGTGATATCTTTGACATGATTCAAATTTCATGGAAAAGTGCTGGTGAGAATATTGGAATGGGAACCCCATTAGCTTCATCAATGGTCAATATGTGGATGAACAGTGCTGGTCATAAAGCAAATATCTTAGCAGACAATACGCATGCAGCAGTCGCAAAATATGGGAACTATTGGGTAACTATCTTTGTCAAACAGTAACAGATATGTTATATAAATATAGCTATAGTTTTTAATTATTTTGAGACTTATGAAAAAGTAACTGTATTTCATGAAAATGAAATACAGTTTTTTGCTTATATGATGTTTCAAAGATAAAAAATATATTGGTTTAAAACGATATATCATATATAATACTAGAGTTAGAAAAGAAAATATGAAGTTTGTCATATATTTAAAATATAGTTTATATATGTATTATATATTATACATATAGTAAAGATTGGGCTATAATGGAAAAAGAAAGGGGTAGGGATATATGTGGATGAAATATATAAAACCTTATCGTATTCAAGCGATTATTGGTTTTCTATTTAAAATGACAGAAGCATTCTTTGAATTAATTGTTCCAATGGTTGTGGCTGATATTATTGATAACGGAATTGCTAAAAATGATTCCAATTATATATTAAAAATGGGGTTTGTTTTATTCTTATTAGCAATCATAGGTTATTGTTGTGCATTGATATGTCAATATTTTGCATCAAAGACTTCTCAGGGGTTTGGAACATATTTGCGTAATGATATGTTTAAAGCAATGAATGCGTATGATTATGAGAATATTGATGATATTGGAACACCATCATTGATTACACGTATTACAAATGATGTGAATCAATTGCAGCTTGCTGTTGCTATGGCTATTCGTTTAGTGTCACGTTCACCATTTTTAATTATTGGTTCATTGATTATGGCATTTCAAATTAATGTGCAGATGGCCTTGATTTTCTTATTAAGTGCACCACTTTTAGCTTTGTGTATTTTTCTAGTTATGTCAAAATCGTTACCATTATATATACGTATTCAAAAACAGTTAGATCGTGTTTCATTAATTTGTCGTGAAAATTTATCAGGTATACGTGTTATTCGTGCTTTCTCTAAACAATTTCAAGAAAAAAATAGATTTGAAGAAGCAACACAAAAACAAAAAGATATGCAAATTAAAGTTGGAAAGATATCTGCTTTATTAAATCCTTTGACAAGTGTTATTGTAAATATAGCAATTATTTTTATTCTTTACATAGGTGGTATAAGAGTCAATGCTGGCTCTTTAACACAAGGAGAGATAATAGCTTTAATTAATTACATGAATCAAATTCTATTGTCTATGTTTGTATTTGCGAATGTTATTGTTATATTTAATAAGGCAAGTGCAAGTTATAAGCGTATTCAGGAGGTTTTAGCGATTCATCCCCATATCCATGATGGGAGTGGAAATACAAATTTTCAAAAGGAAAATCTTATTTCTTTTGATCATGTGACTTTTGCTTATCAGGGGGCACAAGCACTGAAAGATTTAAATTTTAAAATTTTAAAAGGTGAAACAATTGGGATTATAGGAGGAACAGGGTCAGGAAAATCAACTTTAGTTCATCTCATTCCACGCTTTTATGATGTTACACAAGGACAAATTCTGATTAAAGGAAATCCGATTCAAGATTATCCTTTAAAGGGATTAAGAGAAATGATTGGAATTGTTCCACAACAGGCTGTTTTGTTTACTGGTACAATTCGAGAAAATATACAATGGGGAAAAAAGGATGCTTCAGATAGTGAAATAAAAGAAGCATTAAGAATTGCTCAAGCTACTTTTGTTGATGAATTAGATGAAGGATTGGATAGTATGATCCATCAGGGTGGAAAAAATTTGTCTGGTGGACAAAGACAAAGATTAACAATCGCAAGAGCTTTAGTTAAGAAACCGGAAATTTTGATTCTTGATGATAGCGCAAGTGCTTTGGATTTTGCGACAGATGCGGCTTTAAGAAAAGCATTAAAGACACTTGATAGTACGACTATTATTGTATCTCAGCGTGTAAGTAGTTTGATGCATGCAGATAAAATATTGGTACTTAGTCATGGAGAATTGGTTGGTATGGGGAATCATCAAGAATTATTAGAGACGTGTAGTCTTTATCAGGAAATTGCGAAATCACAATTATCTGAGGAGGTAGCATAATGGATATAAAAACAATGAAAAGACTCATTTCCTTTTGTAAACCTTATCTCAAGTATTTATTTATGGCATTGATGTTTTCTGCTCTTCAAATTATATTTACACTTTTAATTCCTGTTTTCATTGGTCAGGCAGTTGATCATATTATTGGAAAAGGTCTGGTTGACTTTGATTTATTAGTTTGGAAGATTATTTTGATTGCAGGTAGTGTTGGGATTGCTGAAATCTTTGATTGGTTAGTTGTAAGAACATCGAATATGATGACTTATTCAATTACAAAGGATTTAAGAACACAACTTTTTTCAAAATATTCTACCTTACCATTACGTTATATTGATTCCCATGCTCATGGTGATTTAATGAGTCGTATGATTAATGATATTGATTTAATTGGAGATGGATTACTACAAGGATTTACACATTTGTTTAGTGGTGTTGCTACAATAGTTGGAACAATAGGATTTATGTTATATATCAATGTTCCTATTGCTATGATTGTTATTATCTTGACACCTTTATCTCTTGTTGTAGCAACTGTTATTGCAAATAAGACATATAAATTCTTTCAGGAACAATTGGCTTTAAGAGGAGAGTTAAGTGGCTATGTTGAAGAAATGATAGGTAATCAGAAGGTTGTGAAAGCATTTGGATATGAAGATGAGAATCAGGTAAGATTTGAAGAAATAAATCATAGGTTATATTTAAGTGGAGTGAAATCACAATTTTTGGGAGCATTGGCAAATCCAAGTACACGTGTTGTGAATAGTATTGTTTATGCTAGTGTTTGTTTAGCAGGTGCTTTGTATGTCGTTGCTGGGAATATGAGCGTTGGTGCATTATCAAGTTTCTTGAGTTATGCTAATCAATACACGAAACCATTTAATGAAATTTCAAATGTATTTACTGAATTGCAAACAGCTTTTGCAAGTGCAGCGAGAGTATTTAAACTGTTGGATACATCAAGTGAAGATATTGTTTTACAGCCTCAAACCATTGAACGGGTGAAAGGACATATTCAAATTCAGAATTTATCTTTTGCATATGAAGAAGGACAATCTCTTATTGAAAATCTCAATGTTGAAGCACAACCTGGACAAACAGTTGCGATTGTTGGACCTACTGGTTGTGGAAAAACAACGTTGATTAATTTACTGATGAGATTTTATGATCCTTTAAAAGGTCAGATTTTGATTGATGGTGTGAATACACAATCGATGGATAGAGAGTATTTAAGAGGACTTTATGGAATGGTTTTACAAGATTCATGGTTGTTTTCAGGAACAATTAAAGAAAATATTGCATATGGTCGAGAAGTGGCTGAAGAAGAAATTGTAGAAGCAGCTCAAAGCGCTCATGCTCATAAATTTATTATGCAATTAAAAGATGGTTATGATACATTGGTGAGTGAAGATGGTGGGAATCTTTCACAGGGACAAAAGCAACTTTTGTGTATTGCACGTATAATGTTAATGAAGCCACCTATGTTAATTCTAGATGAAGCAACTTCTTCGATAGATACACGTACTGAGAAGCAAATACAAGATGCTTTTGATACAATGATGCAAGGGAGAACAACTTTTATTGTTGCCCACCGATTATCAACAATTCAAAAAGCAGATCAAATATTAGTAATGGACCATGGTCATATTATTGAACAGGGTAAGCATCATGAATTGTTAGAAAAGAAAGGTTTTTATCATCATTTATATTATAGTCAGTTTGATTTGAAGAACTAAAAAAAGCGACATGTCGCTTTTTATTTTGAAATAATTTTTCTTAATTCTGTTTTATCAATAAAACGTGTAGAGAAACTATAATCTTTTTGTGCATATACAAAAGACATTTTGTTATTGTAAGTAAAATTAACTTTTTTAAGTTTACGATAATCAATCATCATTCTTCCAACCATCATATTCTTTCGTCCAATCATAACAAGACTTGAAGCAGAATATCCAAATATAACACTCATAAATGCAGCAACATTTAAGCCATTTCTATAAATTGTTAAACTATCATTAAAAAGCCCATAAACCATTGCGCCAATACCACCTATAAAACCAACGATATAGAGTATTGTCAAGAGACCATAAAATATCTTACCTGTTGTATTAAAGCAGAATTTTAGGGATTTATCTAACTTCTTACAACGAAAAATAGTTACAACAATATTAACAATTGTATAGGTGAACCATAGAATAATGATGAGTAATAGAAATGAAAAAATACTTAACAAAATTTCAGCCATAATCCTTAACTTCCTTTCATATGTTATTATTATACATATATTTTTTCATTTCGTATAGAAAAAAATGAAAATATGTGAAATCTTCGACAATTTGGTATATAATACACATCAAGGAAGTGAAAATATGAATAATTTTATGACAAGAGAGACAAGAAATATAGAAATCTGTGAAGTTGATTATATGGGACAATATCAACTTTATCATTTATTCAATAGATTTTCTGAAATAGCAACACGAAGTGCAAAAGAGATTGGTTTATGGAATGAAGAAATGATGAATCAATATGGGTGGGTTGTTGCAAAGCAAACATTACATTTGAATCGTCCCCTCTATTATAAAGATAGAATAGATTTATCAACAACAATAGATAATGGGTCTTTTGTATCTTTTCCAAGATACTATTTCATTACAAAAGATAATCAGGAAGTTGGATACTGTTCATCAATTTGGACATTGATTGATATACATAAAAGAAGAATTGTTTCACCAAAAAGAATTGGACTTCAAGTACCAGAGGTTACACATGAAATTCATTTAGATGAACCAAAAACAATCGACATTGATATACCTATGATATATACAACAACCAGAAAGGTTCTTTATAGTGATGTTGATACAAATCAGCATATGAATAATACAAGATATATTCAATGGGCTTTGGATCTTATTGATTATAATATTCATAAAGAGTACTTTATTAGTGATATGTCTATTCAATATAAAAAAGAGGTGAGACCTCTGGAGGATGTTTTATTATATTTAGCTCATCAACAACAAAGATATATTGTAGAAGGTAAAGATCAAGAAGGAAATGTTTATTTTACAATAGAAATTTATTTCACTAAGAGATAGTTTTCATATTTTGAAAAAAATTACTTGAAAATTATGCTATTATGTATCTGTCCCAAATATCTATAATAGTATTCGTTTTCCCGTAACAGAATACAGATATTGAAATACTACCGAGAGGTAGTTTTTTTGTAATATATATAGTTAAAATTCATATTTTACTCGAATAATAACAAAATGACTATAAGAAATGTTAATGGAGTATATTCAAAGATATGAATTATAATCAAAATATCAGCATATTGATAAAGAATTTGTTATAATGGATATACTTGAAAAGAACGAGGTGATAAAAATAATGAAAGAGTTACATATTCCCCATATTTATAATTCAGAAAAACTCATAGGATATGGTGGTAATCAAGACTGGTTTGAAGATGAATGGGCGCAAAAAGCTGGATGTGCTAGTGTTTTAGCAAGTAATATGTATGCATATTATCAACATCAAGAAACATTTTCAAAAAATCAATTTCTTTCTATTATGAATCGTATGTTTAAGAATATGACTCCTGGACAGATGGGATATCCTTTTTTATATAAATTTGCTAGAACTTTTGTAGATATTTTGGGTGAGGAAGGAATTTATTTACAACCTGTTTATCAAAAGAAATCTAAAGATACAAAACATGCTTTGTCTTTTGTATTAAAGCACATTGATGAGGGTCATCCTATTGGTATGTTGATTCTTTATCATCGAGCCCCTGAATTAAAAGATGATAATTGGCATTGGGTATGTTTAAGTGGATATATAGAAACAAAGGATGGATATGATATTATTTTTTCAGATTGTGGAGAGAGAAGAATCATAAATGCAGATATATTATTTGATACCCATTGTCATAATGTTTATAAGATGGTAAGCATGAAAAAAGATCCTATAAAATAGGATCAATAGAATGCATAATATTTTTCATATCAACTGGTGGATGACAGATGAGTGTCATCTTTTCTTTTGTAATAGGATGAGTAAATATCAATTGAAATGCATGAAGTGCTTGTCTATTCATAAGGTGAGATTTTTCGCCATAAAGACAATCACCTAATAGTGGATGACCAATTGCTGACATATGGACTCTAATCTGATGCTTGCGTCCTGTATCTAGTGTACATTCAACGACAGATAAATCTTGATTTGTAGCAATACACTGATAATAAGTACAAGCTCTTTTACCAGATGAAGATACAATCATACGTTGATTATGATGTCGGTCACGACCAATTGGTTGACATATTGAATGTTGCTTATAACCAGTAAGTTTACCTTTCACAATGGCTAAATATTTTCTCTGAATTTCTTTAATAGACAGTTGATAATCCATTAAAGGCTGTATAAAACTACATTTACAAAATAGTGTTAACCCAGTTGTTTCATAGTCTAATCGATGAATATATCGGACAGGAATATTATATCCACATTGTTGATAATAAGCACTCACTCTATTGGCAAGAGAGTCAGTATGAGAGAGATTATCTGGAAAGACACTTAGAAAAGGTGGTTTATTGACAACCAAGAGAAATTCATCTTCATAGATAATATCTATATCTTCATATTGAGGAGGATATAACTGATCATTTTCTTGAAAGGCTTTGACACTAAAATGATCACCTTTGAGTAATATTGTTGAGGAAGACACAAATCTTTTGTTGACAGTATAATCTTTGTTCTGTTTTAAAAGATGAATTGTTTTTTTAGATAAATGAAATGTATGAAAAAAGTCTTCAATAGATATAGGTGAATGAATAATAAATGTAATATATGGGTAATGAACTTTATAATTCATTAGATTTTATATACAGTGATACGTATATCTATTGTGACATCAAATTCACCTAAAGTATCTAAAACATATCTTCGTTCTTTTTTGATATGATAAAAATGTGGTGTCATTTTTAAGAGATTTAATGTATCTTCACGGTTCTTTAAATGAATTTTTTTGGTAAAGTCATAACTTTTAATGGTTTCAAATGGTAAACGAATATGTTCATCTGATTTTATTTTCACTTCATCATAAATCAATTCTTTAAATTCAACCAAATGTTTATTATTTGCTGTAACATGAATCATATAACCATTCTCTTTTAAACATCTTTTAATTTCTGACTCATTTACAACAGTAAATAAAGCAGTGATGACATCAAGTGAATGATCTTGAATAGGTAAATTCTTTGAATTACCAACAATCCAATAAATATCCTTTGTATATTTTGTAGCCATTTGAATTCCATCTTTAGAAATATCTAAACCATAGAAGGTGCAATCATCACCTAATTCTTGTTTCATACGATAAGTATAATATCCTTCACCACAACCTAAATCTAAAATATGCATATTAGGTTGATAATGATGACGAATATAAGAAACAACTTCATTGAGAATAACATCATAATAGCCTTGATTTAAGTAATTCTTACGACATAACAGACTTTCTTTATTATCACCAGGATTATTACATGATTTATCTGGATTTAATAAGAGATTAATATATTGATTTTTAGCAATATCATAACAATGATTTTGATTACATTTATACGTTTTTTCTTCTAATTGAAGTGTTTGATGACACTTCGGACAAGCTAATTTATGCATAGTCTCACTCCTTTTTAAGCATTATAACATGTTTACTTTTACTTGGGAATATTGGTATAATAGAAAAAGTGAAGGAGGTATGACTTATGGGATTATTTTCTAAGAAACAAAAGGTGGATTATGATGCTTTATTTAAAGAACAGTATAAGTCAGTAAATCAATTGACTATGCAGGCTCATAATGAATTAGATTATGTAATTAAGGAGTCATTATTTGAATTGATTGTTGAAAAGTATAATGAATTAATTACATTTATTGATCAAGGTGCTTCTTATGATAAAGCTCATTTTGAATCTTTAAGAGAAAATGCACAAAAAGAATTAAAAACACTTCAAGATATTAATAAGGATGAACTATGAATATTCGTATAATTCAGGTGATTTTAGATGTATTTGATCATTATGGTGAAAATATCCGTTTTGAAGAAGAGCGTTTTGAAGAAGCATTAAATGATGAAGCACCAGATTTATTAGATGAGTGTTTTTGGATTATCCGTGGTTTTCAAACTGGCATATATGATGCAATGATTTTTGATGAAGATATATATCGTAATGGATATGTCAAATACTTAATGGAGAACATAGAATGTGAAGAAAAAGAAGCTATCTTTATCGTGGCAGTTTTTGAAACAGTTATAACTGAGATTAGTTATTATTTTGAAATTCCTGATATGTTAAGTTTATTACAGGATGCATATGAACGTCAGGATTATCCTCAACTTGCTATTATTGCAAAAACGTATTTCCTAGGTTTTGGAGTTTCGCAGGATTATGAGAAGGCTTTTGAAATTTATTCATATCTTTATGGTCATGGGGATGATTGTGGTGCATATTATTTAGGGTTTATGTATGAACATGGATATGGTATTGAACAAGATATTGAAAAAGCAATGATGTACTATCATAGTCGTCAGGATGATTTAACTGATTATCGACTTGGTACGTTTTATATGTTAGGTCAGTATTTTGAATATGATGCTAAGAAAGCTTATGAGCACTTATCTAGAAGTCATCTTGAAGAGGCATACCTTTATAAAGGGCTGCTCTTAGAAGAACAAAGAAATTTTGCTGGAGCCTTTGAGGCTTATTTTGAAGGTGCACAATTGTTTCAGGTTGAGTGTCTGTATAGAGCTGCTTTATGTTTAAGAATGGGATTAGGTGTAGAGATAGATTTAAAGAAAGCTTATCACTATTTTGAATATGGGTACTTTTTTATGCACAAAGAGAGTACTTATCAATTATCAATGATGCTTTTTGATGGGCTTGTTGTTGAAAAAGATGAAAAGAAAGCTTTGTTATATTTACATCAGGCAGCTCAGTTAAGAAGTCGAGATGCATGTTTGTTATTGGGACAATTATATGAATTAGGAAGATATGTGAAAAAGGATCATCAAAAATCATTGGCTTATTATCAAGTCGCAAGTGAGATTTTGAATCAGTCAAATGAAAAGGAAAGTAGAGAAAATTATGAAAATATATAAAAAGAATGATGAAACATCTTACACTTTAGGCGTGTTTCCAACAATTGAATTATTAAAAAAAAGACCTCAAGATGTCATAAGAGTTGTTGTACATTCTTCTATTATTCAAAATAAAGGTTATCCATTAATTCAAGAACTGTGTCAACAATATCATATACATATAGAAATCCATGATAAGACAATAGATAAATTAAGTCCTAAAAACAATTGTTTTGCAATTGGTGTTTTTAAAAAATATTCAGATCAAATTCAGGAAGGAAATCATGTTGTTTTGGTAAACCCAATGGATATGGGAAATATGGGAACAATGATGAGAACTATGCTGGGGTTTGGATACCTTCATTTGGTTATTATACGTCCAGCAGTAGATATTTTTGATCCAAAAGTGATACGTGCATCTATGGGGGCTATTTTTCATCTCAATATACAGTATTATGATAATTTTGAATCATATTATCAAGAATATAAATATCATGAATTTTATCCATTCATGTTAAAAGGTGCCAAAAATATACATCAAATATCTACAAATAATGTTCATTCATTAGTGTTTGGGAATGAAAGCAGTGGTTTAGATGATACTTATTTGAATTATGGTCAGAGTGTTTTTATACCACATAGTGAAACTATTGATTCATTGAATTTATCAATGGCTTTAGGTCTTACACTTTTCCATTTTTCCAAAGAACAATTTCAAAGAAAAGAGGTACTAAGAGATAATGTATAATTTTGATAAAATTGTAAATAGAAGACAAACAAATAGTATTAAATATGATCGAGAAAAAGCTCAAGATACACGTATTATCCCTATGTGGGTTGCTGATATGGATTTTGAAACATTACCTGAAGTCAAACAGGTATTAATAAAAAGAGCAGAACATGGAATTTTTGGATATGCAGCACCAACTGACTCTTATTATCAATCAGTTATTCATTGGTTAGGGACGAGACATGATTTTCATGTAGAGAAAGATTGGATTATTCCTACACCAGGAATTGTAACAGCATTAAAATTGGCGGTGAGAGCTTATACAAAACCATCAGATAATGTAATGATTATGAAGCCTGTCTATTATCCATTTGATGCATCTATTCAATTGAATGGTAGAACAGTTATAGAATGTCCTTTATCTTTTAATGGAAAACAATATATATGTGATTTTGATGTTTTTGAACAGCAAATTGTGCAAAATAATGTAAAAATGTTTATTTTATGTCATCCTCATAATCCAATTGGAAGAGTCTGGTCAAGAAATGAATTATATCAAATAGGTATGATTTGTAAAAAACATCATGTTTATGTTGTAAGTGATGAAATTCATATGGACTTTGTTTATGGAGATAATCAACATATTGCTTTTTATAATGTTGATCAATCATTTAAAGATTTTACAATTATTTGTACATCACCATCAAAAACATTTAATTTGGCAGCTTTACAAACATCTAATATTATAATAGCCAATGAGGATATGAGAAAAAAATTTGTTGATGAAAAGATAGCATCAGGAATAAGTGATCCAAATATTTTTGGATTAGAAGCATGCATTGCTGCTTATACTTATGGGGCAAAGTGGGTTGATGAACTCTTAGTTTATTTACAAGGTAATATTGATTATATGAAAACTTTCTTTGCAGAACATCTTCCAGAAATTAAAGTGATTGATCCTCAAGGATTATATCTTGTTTGGGTAGATATGAGAAGTCTTGGTATGAATAATCAAGAACTGGAGGATTTTATGTTGAAGAAAGCACACCTATGGTTAGATGAAGGTTATATCTTTGGAACTGGTGGGGATGGCTTTGAAAGATTTAATGTTGCTTGCCCTAGAAGTGTTTTAAAACAGGCTTTGGAACAATTAGAGAGTGCTATAAAAGAAATAAAAGTTACTGTAAGGGCTTAAATCTATAAAAATAGTCAATAATTATGGAAATTTCAATGAAATCAGTGTATGATAGAGTTGTAAAAAATTGAAAAGGAGATTGTAAATATGGGATTAGTTTCAGCAACAGAAATGTTACAAAAAGCAAAAGCAGGACACTATGCTGTTGGTCAATTTAACATCAACAACTTAGAATGGACTAAATCAATTTTATTAACTGCAGAAGAATTAAAATCACCAGTTATTTTAGGAGTATCTGAAGGAGCTGCTAAATATATGACTGGATTTAAAACTGTTTCTGCTATGGTAAGTGCAATGGTAGATTCATTAGGAATTACTGTACCAGTTGCTTTACATTTAGATCATGGTAGTTATGAAGGAGCTAAAGCTGCATTAGAAGCTGGATTCTCTTCAATTATGTTTGATGGTTCTCATTATGGAATCGAAGAAAACATTGCCAAAACAAAAGAAATCGTTGAATTATGCCATGCAAAAGGTGTATCAGTTGAAGCAGAAGTTGGTTCAATTGGTGGAGAAGAAGATGGTGTTGTGGGTAAAGGTGAAGTTGCCGATCCTAAGGAATGTAAAATGATTGCAGATTTAGGAATTGATTTCTTAGCAGCAGGAATTGGAAATATCCATGGAAAATATCCAGCTAACTGGGAAGGTTTAGATTTTGAAGCATTAGATGCTATTCAAAAAGAAACAGGAACAATGCCTTTAGTATTACATGGTGGTACTGGTATTCCAGCAGATATGATTAAAAAAGCAATTACTTTAGGAGTATCTAAAATCAATGTAAATACTGAATGTCAATTATATTTCCAAGAAGCTACACGTAAATATATTGAAGCAGGTAAAGATTTAGAAGGTAAAGGATTTGACCCTCGTAAATTATTAGCACCAGGTGCTGCTGCAATTCAAGAATGTGTAAAAGAAAAAATGGAATTATTTGGAAGTGTAAATAAAGCATAATGAATGAGAAGTTCTTCGGAACTTCTTTTTTTCTTAAAACAAAAAACTATAAAACAAATTCTTATGATACCTACAGAGTGGGAAAAGAAAATGAAATATAGTTTTATTAACATTAACAATTGGATAGAAGAAATTTAAAGATTCTTTTTTTATTTTCACTACATGATTCTCTCTCGATTAAATAACAAGGTAACTGAATCCGCATAGGATTAGGGCAACTGTTATTTAAATATGAATAATACAATAATTTAGCACCTAATTGTCCCATTTCATAAGCGGGAGCATGAATTGTTGTTAACGGTAGGGAAGTGAAATTTGTTGCTTCAATATTATCGAATTCCATAATAGAAATATCTTCAGGAACTTTAATTTTACTATCAAGAAGAGCACGCAAGGCCCCTATAGCAATAGGATCACTAGCTGCGAAAATAGCATCAGGTAAATCATTTGATTGAATCATTTCAATCATCATTTGATATCCAGATTCACTTGTAAATTTATCTTCTCGTATATATTTTTGATATTCCATTTGGTAATTTTGACAATATTTTTCAAAAGAACTACGACGTACATCAAAATATGTATGATTATCATCACTTTGTTCAATACCTCCTAAAAAACCAATCTTCTTATGACCTAAAATATGAAAATAATCTACAACCTGTTTCATTGCATCATCAAAATCTAAGACAATACATGCTTCACTACAGGGATTTACTAAATCCATATCTAAAAGAACAAGATTCTTACATGAATTTTTTAATTTACGAATATATTCAATACTAAATTTCCCTAAACAGATAATACCACTAACATCATAAAAAGATTCAAAAAGATTAATATCATCTGAAAAAATACGTTTAACAGCAATTTGTTGAGATTTTAAGAAATTCTCTACGCCTTGTCTTAAAGCAAGATAATAAGGATCACATATTTCTTCTTGAATTGAATACCATTGTATAATCGCAAAAGTCGCTTTTGGACTTTTTTTAGGTTTAACAACATATTGTAATTGTTTAGCTGCTTCAAGAACAGTTTTTTGTATCTTCCGTAACACTCAACGTTTCATCATTATTTAAAATACGTGAAACAGTGGCTATAGATACATTTGCAAGTTGAGCTACGTCTTTTAATTTAGCCATTTATATCTTCTCCTATAATATATTAATTATATCATAATTTATAAAAAATACTATATTTTCATAAAACGACAGTAAAATTAACTAAAACTTAAGTGAAATAATAATAAAAATATTATTATTTTTAGTAAATATATTGACTTTTTAACTAGTCAAAGTATAATGAAATTGAAATAACATTGATTTAGAGGGGGTAAAATATGGTAAAAATTAGAAAAGTTTTATTTATGAGTTTAATTAGTAGTATGATTATTGGAATGTCGCCCTCGAATGTTTATGCGAGCGAAACGATTAATGCCAGGGTAGAAGCACGTTATAGTTCTAATCGTATTTCCTGGAATAATGTGAGTGGTCATGACAAATATAATGTTTATAAAGTTGGTGATGATGACACGAAACTTTCTCTTATAACAACAGTAACAGGTCAAGAATATATTGATGAAACTGCTGGAGTCAATACACAAGAAAGATACGTTATCAAATGTAATGATGATGAAAGTATTCAATCATCTATTGTTAAAGATTCATATAAGACTGGTATTGAAGCGGTGCAGGGACATGCCAGGGACGAAACAAATAATTTTCATGTTTCTTTATCAGGTGGAAAAGAAAAATTTGATGGGAATACGGTTCTTGAATTTTCTCATAATATTAGTTTATTACAAGAATTAAAGAAAGGGACAGTTTTGATTTCTTTTAGACCAGATAAAGAAAAGATAGTTAATAATAGAGAAATATTATTAAATGTTAAAGATAGAAATGCTGTAACACCTAGTGATAACTATTTGACTGGTTCACCTAATCCAGCCAATTGTATTAGCTTTATGCAGGGAGATACAAATGTATTAAGGTATGATATTGGTAGTAATTTAGTTCGTTATAATATCGGAAATGCAGTAGCAGAAGATGGTTGGACGACTTATGGATTAACTGCATATACTGAGGGAACAACTTCTTATTTTAAAAATAGAGTTAATGGAAAACAAGAAAGCAATTATAATCACTCAGGAAATTATTTACACAACTTCTTAAATAATAGTGCAATTACAAATTTAAACTTTTTAACAATTGGTGGAGCTATTAATAATGGAGTTAATAAGGCAGGATTTAAAGGTGAAATTGCTTATGTAACAATCACAGATGAAGTTATGTCTGAAAGTGAAGTAGAGGCTTATACAGTAGCTGTAACAAATAAATTAAATAAAATGGATATTTCATTAGGATCACAAATATCTAATATGTTTAATGATGATGTAGATAATACATGGTTATTTGTTGGAGGCGAAGAAGTTCAAGGAAGCTATAATCAGGTTCAGGGAATGAGAAATTATGTAAGCCATTTTGAAGAATATATAAGATGGACACAAAGTAGTAATACGACTGCTGGAAAACAACGTTTTGTTATGAATGCAGGAAAAAAAGGTCAAACATTAAATGATATTATTAATAAATTTGATTCATATAAAAATGAATTTAATCCTAAAGCTATGGCTTATATGATTGGAAAAGAAGATTATAGTCAAGATGATGTCAATCGCTTTAAAGAAGAATTAAGAGAATTTATCACATTGTCTTTAGAATTAAGAAATCAGCAAGGATTTGCTGTTATTCAAAAACCGCATACTATTGGTAATGTTGATACTGATGCAATTATTGAAAAGTATTGTGGAGTAGTTGATGAGGTTGTAGAGGAATTTACAAATGCAAATAATGATCAAAGAATTGTTGTTGTAGAACATGATGTAACAGATGAATCATTAAAAGATGGTGTGTTAAATCAAAAGGGGCACTATAATATAGGCCAACAATTAAGTGAGGCAACTATCGAAACAACAAGCCTTTATCCTTGTACAAAAGGTATTGATTTTAATCTTAAAAATATGAATACAGTAGAAACATATGCTCAAGACATTGTACCTAGTATTCAAAGTACTGATAATTCTTTAGAGGTTGAAATACCAGAATATAAAGATATTCAAGAATGGGTATATACTTTAACATTGAATGATAAAACTATAACTGATATAGTAGGAAATGAATTTGTTATTTCTCCATTAGAAAAAGGATCAAAATATAGCATCAAGATTCAATCAAAAGATGGAAAAGTACAAATAAGAACAATGAGTGGTGTAGTTGGAGAGGGTCAAAATGCAAGTGTGAAAACACAATCATTAGACTCATTACAAGAACAATTAAAGAACAAGATGGATAATGATGATTCATTAACGTGGTTATTCATGGGAGATTCTATTACTCATGGGTCTGCATATTCATTGGGTCAAGATACAATTGCTCAATCTTTTGAAAAATATTTGAGAGATGATTTGAAAAGAACAAATGACATTGTTGTTAATACAGCAGTTTCAGGAGCAACAATTGATGTTAGTGGTAGCTCAACATTGGCAACTATCAATGAAAGATTAAATAGTTATAGTCCTGATATTGTTTCTATTATGTTAGGTACAAATGATTCAACAGTACTATCAGTTGAACAATATAGAGCTCAATTACAAACACTTATAAATAAGGCAAAAGCAAAAACTGATATTGTTGTTTTAAGATCACCATTACCTACACAATGGGATAGAGATGCAAGATGTAGAGAATATACACAAGTTATGAAAGAAGTAGCTAGTGAAATGGATTGTATTTTTATAGATCAATATACACCATTCCATAATGTTGTTGGTAAATATCCATATATGTATCAAGATCAATACTTTGTTTATGGAGATAATTGTGTATTTGGACAAGGTAAAGCACTTCATCCAGGTGCTAATGGACATTTAATGATGACAAAGCAATTTATTGAAGGAATTGGAATTTTGGATGAAGATACATTTATACCTAATCTATTCATAAAAATGCCATTTAGTGATAGAGAGGATACAACAACAAATTTAACTTTTGGCAAAACATTAAATTCTATATCATTTGATACAGAACAATTAAGTGGAGTAAAAGATATAAAATTAACAGTTCAAGCAGGTACAAAGAAATATGAAGTGAGAGGAGATAGTGGTATCTTAAAGTTAGAAAATTTACCATCTCATCAAGTGTATAAAGTTTCTGTATCTGGATGTAGTATTACAAAAGCAGAATTGATTTCTTATATATTACAGGATATTGAATTAACTGATAAAGAACAGTTAAATGAGTTGATTAAAGAATGTGATAAAAAAGATTTAAGCGAATATACAACAAGTTCAAAGGAAATATTTGAAGAAGCCTTAGCATCAGCTAAAACTGTTTATAAAAAAACAAATCCAACAATAAAAGAAATAGATGATGCAATGACTGCATTAAATGATGCTATTGAACAATTAGTGAAACCATCACAATTAGAAGTAGAATTAGATAATGATTTATTAGTAGATGATATAGATCAATTCAAATTAATGATTAGAAATGATGTAAAAGCTCAAGCTATCATTAAAGAAGCTTCAGATAAGGGACAAAAGATTGTGGTTAAGCTTGCTTTTGTTGAACAGAGACAAAGAGCACGTATGAGAATTGAAAATAAATTAGGAATTTATAGTTTAAAAGCTTTATTAATGGTAGATGATGAAGAAGTTTATGAGTTTGATAATACAAATACATTGATAAAAGTCACAATTGATATTCCTGATCAATTATTAAATGATGAAGTGAAATCATTCTATTTGGTTAAAAATATAGAAGACGAGTATCCAAAAGTTGCTTTTGAAAGAAATGGAAATAAAATTACTTTTAATGGTCAAGTAGGAAGTCAATATAGTTTTATATATGAAAAGAAAGAGGATGGAGTTGAAGAACCATCTCAAGATGATAATAAACCAAATCACGGGAATACAAATACACAAGTAGATAATAACAAACAACATTCTCTATTCGTAAACAAAGTACAAACATCAGATGAATATCAGTCAGAATTATATATTGTCTTACTGGCTGCAGCACTCATCATACCAATCATATTAAAAAAGAAGGAAGGGATAACCAATGAAAAAGAATCAAACGATTAAAGTTTTATTGGCAGCTGTGTTATCATTCTCAATCATTGCTGGAGTGACAAACTCTTTTGCAGAGAATACGATAGAACCAATAATACAATTAGAAAATAAAAAACTAGAAGGTAATCTTGCTAATGCAACAGCACAAAGTACAGATATCAATACATCAGAAAATTTAACAAAAGTTAAATCTGCAATGAAATCAGGGAGTATTACTTTAAGATTTAAATTTAACAATAAGATTGAAAATGGTAGCGAAGCTGTTGGATTGTTAAGTCTATCAACAACAGAAACTTCAAATAAGTATGCTGTTTTAGGAGTTAAAAGGAATAGTGAAACAGCAGATCAGATTCTATTTGAGCGAAGAAGTAATTTTGGTCCTGATATTGCGACTTCTAGTATTTCGTTAGAATCAAATATATTGAACAATACAAACTGGCATACACTCACTTATACATTTAAGGAAACTGATACTACAAATTCAAACATGACAGTTTATTTAGATGGTCAGAATGTTGGAAATATCAATGTTGAGTATACTCACTTTAATAAAGTTAAAGATGGATTTAATATTGTTACTTTAGGTGGAGTAGTGGTGGTGGACACTAACCCTCTAAAATATCCTATGAATGGATCAATGGATATAGTTCAGATTCATGATCAAGTGATTAATGATGATCAAATCAAAGAGCTACATACACCAACAGATGTTGTTGAACTCCCAGAAATGACAAAGTTGTGGGAAAAAGGAACAAAAATTAATTCAGGAGAAGAAAGCGACGATCCAGATGGTGTGGCTGTCAGTATGTATAGAATTCCTTCCATTGTGAAAACAGATAGTGGAAAACTTATAGCAGCAGCTGATGCCAGAAAGTACCATTATAATGACTGGGGAGATATTGCAACAGCAGTAAGAATCAGTACAAATGATGGTAAAACTTGGGGTGAAAATAAAGTTGTTATAGATATGCCTACAAATAGTAATTTTGATAAGAGTAGAGATTTTATTGAAGATGGATATTATCCAAATTCTAGACGTACTCAATCAGCAGTTGCTATAGATCCTGTTCTTTTACATGCTGATGGAACAACATATTTATTTGTTGATATTTGTCCAGAGTCAAATGGAGCTATAGATGCAACTTCAACAAGCGCATATGAAAAGATTAAAGGAAAATGGTATTTAAATCTTTATGATAGACAAAATAACCGATATACAGTTAAAGAAAATGGTGTTGTTTATGATGGAAGAGGAAATAGAACTGATTATGTTGTACAAGGATATAATGCAGAAACATTAACAAGTACAAGTAATGGAGAATTATTGAAGAAAGGTGTTAATGTTGGAAATATTTATTTAAATGGTTCAGGAACAAAAAGTGGAGAATTACATGTTTTAAAAACTGTTTATGTTTGGATGTTTACAAGCACAGATGATGGGGAAACTTGGGATCAACCAAGAGATTTAACACCATATATTAAAGAAGATTATATGAAATTTGTGGGAACAGGGCCTGGTGCTGGTATTAAAGCTAAAAAGGCTGATGGTTCAACTCGTTTAATCTTCCCAATTTATTACACAACAAATGGAGTTGGAACAAATTTAGGTAGTCAAAGTTCAGCAAACATTTATAGTGATGATGGTGGAAAGACTTGGATAAGAGGAGAATCTCCTAATGATGGAAGAATTGTAAATCAAGGAACAGATGAAGAAAGAACAATTACTTCACAAACTTTAAATAATCAAAAAGGTGATTCTACATATGAATTGACAGAAAGTCAAATTGTACAATTAAATGATGGCAGATTAGTTCAATTTATGAGAAATACTTCTTTTCTTGATGCAGATAGAGATTATGGAGTTGTTCAATATGCGATAAGTGAGGATTATGGAGAAACTTGGGGACAAGTTTATGATACTGATATTCGTGAACCATATTGTCAATTATCAGCAATTACAGTTCAAGCAGATTTAGATGGTAAAGGCAGTAAAGAATATATTGCGATTTCTAATGCTAGTGGAAATGAATATAGTACAAAAACGTTACCACATGATACAAAAAAATCAAGAAAAGTAGGACATATTAGATTATGTGAAATAAAAGGTGATGAATTAAATGTTAAATATGATAAAACAATTGATGATGGAGGATTTGCATATTCTAGTTTAGTTCAAATTGATGATAATCATCTTGGTATCGTATATGAAAAAGAAGGCTATATTATGCAGTATATGAAAGTAAACTTTGATTACCTTACTGAAAATAAAGTGAATGTTTTCTCACCTAAAGTCAAAAGCATAAAGATTGATAATGAAAATAAAGTTGTTCAAGCTAATGATGAATTGGCAATTAAAGTGACTTTTGATCAGACAGTTTTTATGGTGAATGGTCAAACACGTCAACTTGATTTGAAGATTAATGGAACAAATGCAACTGCAGAATATGTTTCTGGTTCAGGAACAAATGAATTAATCTTTAAATATGTTGTTAAAGATAATGATAATGGAGAAATTGCGGTTTCTATTGAAAATGATGCAATAATAGATACTGTCTATGGTCAGTCTTTTGATAAAGAAAAGAATAATAATAAACTTTATACAATTGCTTATATTGGAAATAACCAAGCAGATAAAGCAAAAGATATCCCATTAGCTAATGCTAGAGGAAGTGCGACAATCAAGTCAACAAAAGCTTTAAATGCACTTGATGATGATTCTTTATCATATTGGACAACAAATGTAAATGGGAATGGGGCATATTTTATAGCGAATTTAAAAAGTCCATCAACTGTTAATGGTATAAGATATTTACCAAGACAAGGCAATGATGAAGGTAGAATTACAAGTTATGAAGTTTATGTGAGTTCAGATGGAAATACATATGATAAAGTAGCAGCTGGAACATGGATGGCATCTGATGGATGGAAATCTATTTCATTTGCTGAAAAACTAAATATAAAATATGTGAAATTAGTCATTAAAGGTGCAGCAAAACCTTCTACAACGACACAAAAGAATGCTGTTGCAAGTATTGCAGAAATTCGTGTAACAGGTACATCAACAGCAGTGAAGGATAATTTAAGTGCTGATATAGTATCACGTTATAGTACAGTAAGATTAAGTTGGAATGATGTTGCTTCAGCTAGTCAATATGTTATTTCTGTATCAGATAAAGAAGATGGAACATATAAAGTTATAAAAACAATTAGTGCTACTGATAGTAATAATGAATTTATTCATGAATGTGGATATGGTAAAAATAACTATTATAAGATTGTTGCTAAAAATGATGATGGAATTTTAGATGAACAAATTTTACATGATAATCAAGCTAATTTAGATGCTTTAAAAGGTAATTCAATTATTAGTAAGACATTTGAAGAAGGAAATCAGACATTTGATGGACAAAGAGTAGAAAATCTTCAAGATAATGATATTAATTCTACTAATAAATCACTTCAAGATTTAAAATCTATAAAAGCAGGTTCAATTATTGTTAAATTCAAACGTTCTCCTGCAGACAGTGGAGATAGTGCTATATTAGGTGTTAATAATGCAGCCGCAGATTTAAGAGGAAATGGAACATATTCTTCATTAGCTATTTTAAATAATAATACATTGAAAATAGTATATGCAAAAGCAGGGTCACAAGCAGGATTTAATGATATACCTTTAAGTAGAGATGAATGGCATACAGTTGTATTGTCTAATGATATGAATCAATATCGTTTGACAATTGATGGAAAAGAAGTTAAGACAGTGTCTAATACAGGAGGATTTGAAGTATTCTCACAACTTACAAGTTCAGTTAATAGTGTTACAATTGGAGGACAAACAGGAATTAGTAATTTTAAAGGTGAAATTGAATATGTATTAGTTACTAATGAAATTTTAACAAGCCAAGAAGCTATGGACTTAACTGCTGGTTATACATTAGCAGTAGACAAGAGTGAATTAGTAGAAGTTATTAATAGTACAAAAACGATTAATCTGCAAGAATATACAAATGCAACTGTTAATAAATATGTAAGAGCATTAGAAAAAGCAAATATGATTAATGAAGCTGCAAGACCATCTCAGGAAGAAGTAGATAAAGCAACAAAGAATTTGATGACTGCAATTGAAGAATTGATTAAGATTGCTTATGAAAATAATACAGTCAATATTACTCCAGTTACAATTGAAGATGAAGTCAATAAAGTTGTTGTTGGATTTAAAGATTTAGAAGAAGCTGAAAAAGTATTAAAGAATGATGCAATGGCTTTAGATATTGTTAAAAAGGAATTAAAGAAAGGAAGTTATGTGGAAGTTGTTGCAGAATCATCTGCACTTCCAGTGTCAGATTTAAGTACAACAGATAAGACTCAACTTAATGAGTATCTTAAAGATATTGAAAAAGATGAAGATACAGAAATCGGTCAATATTTAGATGTAAGTCTAGCTATTTATGCGAAAGATAGCCAAAATACTTCTGAGAAAAGAGAAATTGCAAGACTTGATGAAACATCATTATTGTTAGATTTTGAAATTGATTTAGATGAAAAATTTAATGATAGAGGAGTAACGATCTATAGATTACATGAAAATGATGATGGTTCAAAAACGATTGATACTCTTTATACAACAAAGGAAAATGGTAAGGTTATTTTTGAAAGTCATTTATTCTCTGAATTTATAATGGTAGTTGATAAAGAAAAAACATCTGAAGTAAAACCTAGTGATTCTACAAAACCAGATGGAAATAAACCAGATGGTTCTGAAAATCCAAATACAGATAATCCAATGAATCAAGATGATAAGACATCATCTTCTCAAGTGAATACATCTGATCAAACACGTTCTATTGAGTTGTTATTAGGATGTATGGGGATTGTAGCTGTTGTGTATTTCGTTATCAATATGAAAAAAGAAGAGACAAAATAGAAAGGAGCCATATATGAATAAACATATAACAAAAATAGGAAAAACTGCATTAGTGGTTACATTGATGACAACAATATTAACACAGGGTTCTTCTTTCATTAACAATGTCAATGCTCAGACAAGTCAAATAGCAGATGAATTCACTTCATTAAGTTTATTGAGTAGTGGAGATTTTGAAAAGACAAATTCTGTTTGGCAAACTAAAGAAGATTATAAAAATCATATCGTATCAGAAAATGGAAATCGTTTTGGAAGATTGCGTAAAGGGGTAACAGATGGATTTGTTCTCCAATATGCTAATGTTAAACCAGGAAGAAAATACAGATTAACTGCAGATGTTAGGTTAACTTATAATGGTGATCCGAGTACTTTAGATGGAGCATTCTTGACAGTTAAAAATTCATCATACAGTACTAAAAAAACAGTTGAAACAAATCGTGGTCAAATTGCTGAAAAGAAACTTCAATATACAGATGGGAATTGGCATAAAGAAACACTTGAATTTACTGCTAATGATCAATATGATGTATCAGTTGGTATTTTAAAGTGGACTGAAACAAATGCTGTTGGTAGAGATACAGTTGTTGATATTGATAATGTCACATTAGTCCAAATTGATAATGGGGCAGAATATAATTATGTATGGGAAGATGATTTTACTGGTCAAGAATTAAATCAAGATATTTGGGGCTATGAATTAGGGAGAATTCGTGGTAATGAACAACAGCATTATACAGATAGTCAAGACAATGTCTTTATTAAAGATGGTAATCTTGTTTTAAAAGTTACAGATCGAAAAACAGAAGATCAATACATAAATCCAAGAGGTAACCGTAAAGTTATTTATAATTCAGGGAGTGTCAGAACTGCAGGTAAAAAAGAATTTTTATATGGACGTATTGAAATGAAGGCAAAGTTACCAAAAGGAAAGGGAGCCTTTCCAGCATTTTGGACATTAGGGAATAATTTTACTTTGGATGGTGACATTTCAAGTCGTCAAGGATATGGTTGGCCAGCATGTGGTGAAATTGATATCATGGAAATGATTGGTGGAACAATTAGAAATGATGAAACAAATGAAGGTGATCAAAGTAATAAAGTTGTTTATGCAACACCACATTTCTATTATGAAAACGCATATGACGAGGGAACGAAAAAAGGTGATGCAGATTATGATGGAAGTTATTCACCATATGAATTAACTAAATCTATTGGAATGGATGATGATTTTAATGATGAGTATCATGTATTTGGGATTAACTGGTCTGAAGATCGCATTGAATGGTATTTAGATGGTGAAATTTATAATACAATTGAATATGATCAAAGTGATGATCGTTTGAAGGCCTTACAGGCATGTTTTAATCAACCTCAGTACATTCAAATGAATCTAGCAACAGGTGGTAACTGGGCAAAAAATGCAGGTGATCATTTAGCTGATGATAACACTGAATTTGTGATTGACTGGGTACGTTATTATCAAAACGATGAACAAAAAGCATCTTCTGATGATTATTATAGTGATAGTCCAGTTATGAAAGGAATTAAAAATATTTCTATGATGGAGGGTGAAACACCTGACTTGACAGAAGGAATAACAGTTACAAATGCTGGGGATAAAGATTATGTTGTTGATTATTCAATAGAGGATGAATATATGTATAATAATTCTGGTGATTATAAAACATCAGGAGCATTCTTAAGATGTGAAGGTGTTGATGATATTGAAAACTTAAAATCATTAAAGCCAGGCGTTTATAATATTTATTATACTGCTTATCCAAAAAATGCTGTGTTTAGTGGTAAAGTGACACCAACACATAAAATAAATAGACAGGTTGCAACATTAATGGTTTTCAATAAAGATGATCTAAGTGCTATGAATTTATATGGTAAAAAAGGAATGACTGCATTTAAAAATTCTCGCTTAAGTGATGTAGAATTACCAAAAGGATATCAATGGGCTGATGAATCATTAACAGTTAATGAAGGGAAAACATATTCAGCTAAATATGCAAAAGAGAGTGGTAGAAGTTCTATTGAGATATCTATAACTTTTGAAGAAATTTTAACTGATTCTCAAGTTGCTCCTAGATTGAAAGAAGCAAAAGAATTGCTGAGTCAAACAAATGTCTATACAGCACATTCAATAGCAAACTTAAATAAAGCAATTACAGAAGCACAAGCTATATTAGATTCAAAATATCCTACACAATCTGAAGTTAATAAAGCAACACAACTTATTAATTCAGCTATTATGAATCTAAAAAAAGTAAATTAAAAATATTAAAAAGAAAATGATTTGAATTATAAAGAGGAACCATGACTAATGTCATGGTTCCTCTTCAGACTGTTGACAAACAAGTCTGTTTATTGATGGTCTTTTTTATGGGGTCTCTAAATTTTGGCGGGGTTTGTCAAAATAAGACTCTATAATTTAGCGGGG
>NZ_CFJNYH010000015.1:0-66332 GCF_984815275.1 Coprobacillus sp. | reverse complement strand
CAAAGAATTGCTTTATATTGAAGATGCATTAGGTCATGAAGAGTATTTGAAAAAACAGTGTACTGAAGTCGCTTCTAAACTTCAAGATGCTGAGTTAAAGGAATACGTAAATCAGTTAGTAACAAAACATAATGAATTATTTCAACAATTTTATAATCTTTTATAAAAACAATAAGAAAGGAGATCGAAAATCATGGATGATAAATGTTTAATGGAAAGTCTATTAATGAGTGTTAAAGGAGTTTGTGACTTATATTTACATGGAACTATTGAATCAAATACAGAACATGTGCATTCTGCATTTGATCAAGCATTATGTAATTCTTTAACAATCCAAAATGAGATTTATAAGAAAATGGCTGCTAAAGGTTGGTATCTAACTGAACAGGCTGAACAACAAAAGATAAATCAGTTAAAACAAAAATTCTCTCAAATGTCTTAATTGACAAATTAATAAGATAAAGAAATAGTGTTTCAATCTATGAAGCACTATTTTTTCAGTATTTTCATTCTTAATACACTTTTCTATGATACAATATATACAGGTGATATTATGCAAAAAATACTTGTTGTAGAAGATGATCAATTGATACAAAGGTCATTAAAAGAGGCATTAGAGTTAAAAGACTATGAAGTTATTCAGGCATTTAATGTTAAACAAACTTTAGAAATAATGAATTCATCTATTGATTTAATCATTATGGATATTCAATTACCTGATGGAAATGGAATTTCTTTATGCCAACATATCCGTGAGAATTATCGAACCCCTTTACTATTTTTAACATGTAAAAATAGTGAACAATCTATAGTAGAAGGATTGAGTGCTGGAGGAGATGATTATGTATGTAAACCATTTGGTATTCAGGAACTCTATGCACGTATCCAATCATTATTAAGAAGAATTCCAGTAAATCAGGATATTATTTATACAGCTGATTTAAAGATTGACACAAAAAACTATCAAGTTTATAAGAATGGTCAGTTATTAGATTTAACAAATGTTTGTTATCATATTTTGTTATGTTTGATTCAGCACCATGGCATGGTGATTACACGACAAAATTTATTGGATTTAGTGGAAAGTCAAACCCAGCATTTTATAGAAGACAATACTTTATCTGTTCATATGAAAAGAATTCGCCAAACTTTAGGTACTTATCATGGTCAATCTTATATAGAGACATTAAGAGGGGTGGGATATAGATGGGGCCAATAAAATCAATGGATGCTTATTTATATAAGGGTATTCAGACAATCTATATTATTTCTTTATTAAGCTTTATGATGTATATTATCTTTCAAACCCAGCTTTATCTTTATATGTTAGGGATATGTTTAGGTTTGTTAGGTCTTTTTTATGTTTGGATAAGGAAGAATAATCATGAGCAAATGAAACATCTTATTTCTCATGCAGATGCTATTATTGAACAAAAGAAAGTGAATGTCATTGATGGTGAGGGAGATATGAGTTTGTTATCTCATAAACTTTATACATTATCACATCGTTATAACCAACTTATGAAGACCATGCAACAAGAACAAATCCAATTGAAAGGTTATATTGAAGATATTTCTCATCAATTGAAGACACCAATTACATCTATGAGATTAAATGAAGAATTGCTATTAGATGTTATTGAGGATAATAAACAAAGAGATAAATTACATCAAATTTATCAACAAACATTAAAGATGAATCATTTGGTTAATGATCTTCTGACATTAGCATTGTTAGATTCTCATAGTATTTCTTTTCGGTTTGATGATTATTCAATTGAAACACTTATTGATACTGTTGAAGAAAACTTAGAGCATTTATTAAATCAAAATCATATGATTTTACAGGTTGAACATCAACAGGAAACACTTCTATGTGACTATAAATGGTTTGTAGAAGCTTTAGAAAATATTATTAAAAATTGTATTGAAAAGAATCAGAATGGTTGTATTGATATTATTGTACATAAATTTGAATCATTCATAAAAATTATGATTAGAGACTATGGTCAAGGGTTTGATGAAGAGGAACTGCAACATATTTTTGAACGTTTTTATAGAGGGAAGGTCCCTCAAGGTGAAGGAATAGGTATTGGACTTTCTTTAGCAAAACGAATTATTGAAGAACATCATGGATTTATCGTTGCTAGAAATGATAATGGGGCGGTATTTGAAATCTCAATTCCTCAAGTATTAGCAAAGAAAAAAATTTAAATTCACTGAATTTAAAGATTACTTTGATAATATAAAAATAAGGGGGGATTATATGAATAAGACTTTATATCGTCTTGCATATCGAAACATTATCAAATATAAAAAACATTATATATTTGTTTCACTAATTATCCTTTTTATATCTATTTTTTATAGTACATATACAATTGTTCAAACTTCTTATTTTCAAGTGAATAGATTATGGAATGAACAGGAATATGGTTCATGGTACTTCTATGGACAAATTGCTGAACCAGAGAAATTTGATAAAGTTGCTTATCATTATGAAGAAGACAATGGCTTTCAATATACATATCTTTATTTACAGGGAGTTAATGAAGATGGATACAATGTAGCATATGCAGATAAAGAGTTTAATGAATTATGTAAGGTTGATCTTATTGAAGGACACTTTCCATCTCATAAAAATGAAATTGTTGTCTCTCAGGAACTGTTAAATGAAGAAAAATATCAACTAGGAAACACTGTTCAGATGATGACGACTTTGTTAGAAATGCAAGAATATAAAATTGTAGGTGTTGTGCATAATTCTCAAGAAAATTATTTTGCAGATATATATACAAACATAAATTCAAAGTATGAGAGAGTTACTCTGTTTTGTGATAGAAGTCTAAGCATAGAATCAGGAGAGGAATTCTATAGTCATATTCCAATCAAGCTTTTATATAATGATCAAGGACAAGTTGATGTGAATAAGTATGGTTATGATCATTCAATGTACATGTTAAAATACTTAGAGGCACAATTCGATTTAGCTGTTTTATTACAACTCTTAGTCATAACGAGTTTGGTATTAATAGCTTTTGCTTCTGCAAGCTTGAAACAACGTTCTCATGAATTTGCTTTGCTTAGAGGATTAGGGATGACGAGCAAACAATTGATGCTGATGAATTTATATGAATACGCAATATGTGTCTTTCTATCCATAGTTTTAGGCACATTGATGGCACTGTTTGTTTCTTATGGAATTATGTTCGTTATTAAATATTTTAAAGATATTTTTATCATTATCATTTCACCTTTACAGTTATGTATCAATGCAGCAGTTGTATTGATATGTATAATTATGACATTGCTATATCCAATATCAAAATCTTCAAGACATGCTATGAGTGGGACTTTTGACAGTTATCGTTTTCAATATATTCAAATCCGTTACCGCAGACTGCATTATCAAAATAAATGGCGATTAGCATGGCGAGAATTGAAAGTGAATAAAAAAATACATATACTTTTCATCGTGGCACTTTGCTTTCATACAAGTTTTATACTTATGAATATGATGGCTCAGAATTATAATAATCAAAAGAAAGATATTACATATATTGGTTTAGACAAAACAAAAAAATTAAGTATCCTTACAGATTATCATTTTCATTCACTTGAACTTAATAATATTTATTATACTCATAGCAAAAGTGAAGTGGATATTGTATATAAAGATACAGAAGCTTATGTTGATGATGTTTATACATGTGATGATGATTTGTTAAAGAAAAGTCGAATTGAGGGGAGATTTCCTATGAATGATTATGAAATTCTTATTCATAATAATCCTCAATTATATCTCACATATAATAATGGTTATCATGAAATTTTAGATATTCAATTGTCTATTGGGGATTCATTTCAACTCAATGGTCAAGATGTAACAGTTGTAGGAATTGTTCAACCAGCTGAAATTCTAAAATATAACGATCCTGTAGATGGTTTGTTTAATTTTGAAAGATATTATTTATCTACATATACTGGAATTTATGTAACTCCCTCTCTATATCAAACAATAAATGGAGTTTATGAACAGGATTATATAGATATCTATTATCAAACAGAAAAAGAGAAAAATATTATGATAAGTCAAATATTAAATCAGTATCCTGAACTCCTCAATAATATAGAGGATAAAAATAGTATAGAAATATATTCTGGTTCAAATGCGCGTTCATTTGCTGAATCAAGCATTCATTCATATGTTCTATATGCATCTATGAGTATTTGTATTTTCCTATGTTATTTTATCAATAAAAATGAAATGTTCAATAGAAGAAATGACTATGCTTTATGCCAGTTAATAGGAATGACAAAAAGAGATTTATTGAATAAACAAATAGCTAAAGGAATTATTATATTTGTTCTTGTTATCAGTATACAAACATTTTTTGTTATTATGGAATGTACTTATTTAGAGAATTGGACAATTCCCTATATGGAGTTTATCATTTTAAGTTTATTCGTTTTTGTTATCTGTCTATTGATTTATGTGACTCCACTATACTTTGTATTAAAACATAAGCCATTAGATAATTTAAGAAAAATTGACTAGGAAATCTATTGAAGTGATTCTTATAAAATAAAGGAGGGGAAAGTTATGAATAAGACACTATATCGTCTGGCATATCGAAACATTGTTAAATATAAAAAGCACTATATTTTTGTTTCGCTTATTATCATTTTTATATCAGTTTTTTATAGTACATATTCGATTGTTCAAACTTCTTATTTTCAAGTAAGTAGATTATGGAATGAACAGGAGTATGGTTCATGGTATTTCTATGGACAAATTGCTGAGCCAGAAAAATTTGATAAAGTGGCCTATCAGTATGAAGATAAAAATGGTTTTGAATATGCTTATCTTTTTGATCAAGGAAAGACTGAGAATGAGTGGCGTGTTTCATATGCTGATCAGTCATTCTTTGAACTCTGTCAAATACGTTTGGTAGAAGGACAATTTCCACAGAATGAAGATGAAATCATGATTTCAGAAGAGTTAAAGGAAGATTATCAGCTTAACCAGATTCTTGAAATAAGGACATCTTCAATTGAAGAACGAGAACTAAAAATTGTTGGCATTGTTCATAATTCACAAGAACGATATTTTTCTGATATATATACAAATATACCCGATAAATATGAAACAACAACTATCTTTAGTGATCGTAACTTGGCAGTTAGAAAAGAGAATATGGGTGATTATTATGTTTTAGATATTTCGTTACCACATTTTACTGAACATTATAGTGGAACGGTAATCGATGTAGAATTAGATACTGATAATCATTGGGAACATAATCCATATGGATATAATCATAATGAGAGTATGGCTAATTTTCAAGAAAAGCAGACAGATTTATTTATTTTATTACAGGTTTTATTAATTACAAGTTTTGTCTTAATTACATTTACTTCTGCAAGCTTAAAGCAGCGAGTACAGGAATTTGCTTTAATGCGAGGCATTGGAATGACAACAAGGCAATTAATACTGATGAGTTTTTATGAAAATGTATTATGCTTAATTATAGCCATTATGATTGGAACTTTACTCTCTCCACTCATTTCATATATTATTATGTTAGGTGTTGATTCTTTATTAGGTTATTTTGCTTTCATTCTTTCATCTCAGCAATTGTTTGTGAATGGAGTTATCATATTGATTTGTATGAGTATTACATTGTTGTATCCAATATCCAAATCATCAAAACGAGCCTTAAGTGGGACATTTGATAGTTATACTTTCCAGTATATTCAAGTTCGTTATCGCAATCTCCATTATCAAAACAAATGGCGATTGGCCTGGCGTGAATTAAAAACAAATAAAAAAATGCATTTCTTTCTTATTATAGTTTTATGCTTTCATACAGGTCTTTTTCTTATAAATACAATAATCACTACTTATAATGAGCTTAGTCAAGAAGAAAGTTTAGAAAATTATACAACAGTTGAATATGAAAAAACTAAGCGATTAAGTATATTTGGTGAATATGATTTGAGTTCACTTAATATTCCAAATACATATTATACATATGTGAAAAGTGATATTCCTTGTCAATATGAAAATCAAGATGTATTTTTAAATCAAGTTTTTACTTGTGATCAAGAGATTATTGAAAAGAGTGATATCAAAGGAAGAAAACCTGTGAATGATTATGAAGCCTTAATTGTTGGTGATATCAGTCCTTATCATCTTGAAGAGAATGTAAGTGAAGGAGAAATACAAACAGTACATACCAATATGGATCGCTTACTCATAGGTGATACCCTTGTCTTAAATAATCAAGAGATAGAAATTGTCGGAAGCATTGAGCCAGCAGATACTATCGAAACAAGGACATGGTATGGGGATGATTATTATGAAGGATATTATACAGCTATTGATTATGGGATTTATATCAGTTCTCCACTTTATCAAAAGATTAAAGATGGATATGAAAGCGAATATATTAATATTTTTTATGAAGACGATAATGAAAGAAATCTTTATATACAAAATATTGAAAAATTGTATCCAGAGTTATTAGGGAATATTGAAATACAAGATCATTACATTTTCGGTTTTAGTAATTTAAATTCGGCTCCTGAAACATTTTTTAATTCTTATGTTCTTTGTGGATCTTTTGTGATTTGTATTTTCCTTTGTAGTTTTATGAATAAAAACGAAATGGTAAGTAGGAAAAATGATTATGCATTGATGCAGTTAATAGGGATGACTAAGAAAGATTTATTAATAAAACAATTATTGAAAGGATTTATTATTTTTATTATTATCACATGTTTTAATCTTTTACTAATTGCATTAGAATGTTTTTATTTACGATATTTTCTATTTCCATATGTTGAATTTATAATTGTCAGTATGATTACTCTCATTGTTTGTTTTATTGTTTACAGTTTCCCATTATTAACAATATTGAAGAAAAAACCTTTAGATAATTTAATTAAAACTGAATAGGAGGACTTATTATGATATTAGAAGGAAAAAATCTGAGAAAAACTTATGGTTTTGATGATAACAAAGTTGACGCTATTAAAAATCTATCCATTGATATAGAAGAAGGAACATTTGTTGCCATTGTTGGAAGAAGTGGTAGTGGTAAAAGTACATTGTTACATGTTTTAGGTGGTTTGGTAGAACCTAATGCAGGTGAAGTTTTTTTAGAAGGACAATCACTATATAATATGAATGATGATACTTTAACAAGATTAAGAAGACGCAGAATGGGATTTGTTTTTCAGTTTTTTAATCTTATATCTACACAAAATGTTTTAGAGAATATTGTTTTACCTATTCATCTTGATAATGAACAAGTTGATAATGATTATATTGAAGAGGTCATTCAATTATTAGGACTAGAAGATAAAAAATATGCTTTTATTCATGAATTATCTGGTGGACAGCAACAAAGAGTGGCAATAGCACGTGCTCTTGCAAGTAAACCAGCAATTATCTTTGCTGATGAACCAACAGGTAACCTTGATGCGAAAAGTTCACAGGAAGTGGTTGATTTATTGAAAATAGCACAAAGAAAATATCATGAAACTGTTATTATGGTAACTCATGATGAATTGATTGCGAGTATTGCTGATCGTATTATTACGATTGAAGATGGACAAATTGTTCAAGACACAAGGAAGGTTGTTAAATAACAGTCTTCTTTTTTTGATTCGTTCTCGATTTTAGGGAATCCTTCTAGTATAATGATAAAAGAAAGAGGTGTGACTATGGAGTTAAGAGTATTGAAGTATTTTCTTGCGGTTGCAAGAGAGGAGAATATTACACGAGCTGCAGAGTTTTTACATATTACACAACCAACCTTATCACGACAGTTAATGCAGCTAGAAGATGAATTAAATGCACAATTGTTTATTCGTGGTAAAAATAGAATCACATTAACAGATGAAGGAATGTTGCTAAGAAGACGAGCAGAAGAAATTGTTGATTTGGCTCATAAAACTGAAAAAGAATTTTTAGAACAGAATAATTTAATTACTGGTGAGATTTTTATTGGTGGTGGAGAGACATATTCAATGCATATCCTGGCAAGTGTAATACAGGATTTTAAGTGTGAGTATCCACAGGTTCAATATCATCTCTATAGCGGGAATGCAGATGATGTTAAAGAAAAAATAGATAAGGGACTCATTGATATAGGATTATTAACAGAACCTGTTGATATTGAAAAATATGAATTTATAAGATTGAATCATAAGGAAGTTTGGGGGATTGTTGCACCAATTGAAAGTCCTATTGCACAAAAAGAATATGTAACGGTAGAAGATTTAATTGATTTACCACTTTTGATAACAAGTCGTTCAATTGTTCAAAATGAAATAGCAAACTGGTTTAAAGAGAGTTATGATCATTTAAACATAATAGCCACATATAATTTAATTTATAATGCTGCTATTATGGTTGAACATGGGATTGGTTATGCAATAAGTTTAGAAAAATTAATTAACCCAAGTTCATCGTCAAAGGTGTGCTTTGTTCCATTATCACCACGTTTAGAAACAGGAACAGTTGTTGTCTGGAAAAAGCATCAAATCTTTTCTCCAGCAACTTCACGTTTTATTGAAAAACTGAAAGATTCTTTAAAAGCATAATTGAATATAGATTATAGGTATTAGACATTTTATATCACTTATCCTATAATTATATTGAAAAGAAAGGTGGAAAATATATGAAACAAGCCATTGCTCCAAAAACAATTTCAATAAGACATCAAGCATTTCAGCCTATTTCTCATACAGATATTTATTGGTTGTCAGGTGCAGGAATGATGATAAATAGTCATGGAACAGTTATTATGATCGATCCTTTACTTGAGGGTTTTGATTTACCATTGTTAGTTGATATGCCAATCATTCCTCAAGATGTTCCTCACTTAGATGGTGTACTCATTACACATTGTGATAATGATCATTTTAGTCGAATGACTTGTCTTGATTTATCAGCTGTCACTTCTGCATATCATGGTCCACATTATTTGGCTCAGTTATTCGCAGAGGAAAAACTTCCAGGTCATGGGTATGATATTGGTCAACAATTTGAAATTGGACCAATGAAAATAACATTAACACCAGCAGACCATGCATGGCAAAATGAAAAAGAAAAATATCGTCAAATCAGAGAATATCGCTTTGAAGATTATTGTGGATATTGGATAGATACTCCTGAAGGGAGTATTTGGTTAGTTGGGGATTCTAGACTGCTTGATGAACATCTTCAAATGCCAGAACCAGATGTTATGTTATTTGATTTTTCTGATAACTCTTGGCATATTGGCTTAGATAATGCTATTAAACTTGCTAATACATATCCTCATACTGATTTAATACTTATTCATTGGGGAACAGTTGACGCACCAGATATGGATGCTTTTAATGGGAACCCTAAATCATTAGAAGGAAGAATTATCAATCCTGAACGTATTCATATTGTTGCACCTGGAGAAGTCTTCTCGTTGAAGAGATAAAGTAATGAGCCTATTATATGCAAATAGGTTCTTTTTTGTACAAAAAAATGTTATAAAGTCATTTGACAATAATGATGAATCAGAATAATATATAGATAAGGTTAGTGATGACTAACCTTGCCTAGTGTATAGAGAATAATGAATGAAAATATAAAATATAAATAAGAATGGAGGTATTATTATAGGTACAGTTATTATTTTTCTTGTTTTGCTTATGTTTTGTATAAATAGTATCAAATCATATATGAAAAAGATTTCTCAAAAAAATTATAGTTGTGAGAAATGTTCAGTGACTCTTCAATCAAAAGATAAAAATAAGAAGCATTACCCGTTTTGCATAAAGTTAAAAATAGAAGGAATGACATCTCCAAAATGTAAAGAATGTATTGAGAATACATTTAATCAAATAGAAGGTTATTTCTTGATAGTAGATATGGATACAGAATCAGCATTATTATTTACAAAGCAACAAGTCCCGCAAGAAAGTATTATTCAACAGATGAAATCTGTTGGGTATCGCATATTAGAAATGCAAATAATGGTGTGAAATTTATATTGAATTAAAAGAACTTATTTCTTTGAGATAAGTTCTTTTATAATGCTTACAGAGCATTAATGTACATTCATTATAGGTATTAGACATTGTGCTATGTCTAATATAAAATGAAGATGTCAAAAAAATATATTTAAGGAGGTTATCATGAAGAAAGAGGATGTGAATCGAATATACAGTATTCCATTTTCAATATTAGATGATTATGAAAGTTTACATTTAACAAAGCAAGAAGAGTATGATGAAGAAGATATTGAGAAATTGAGTTTCATTCTCTCGCTACAAAAACTGCATTTTGCTCATGAAGACATCAAAATATATATGCAGTTATATTTATTAGGCGATCAGACAAAATTACAAAGAATAAAAATATTGAAAAGAAAAAGACAACAACTTTTAGATCATATTCATGATACACAAAAGGAATTAGATGCTTTGGATTGTTTGTTATATAAGGTGAATGGATAAGGAAAGGAGTTAATTATATGGAAAATAAAAAACATTGGATTGTTCTTGCAGTTTGCTGTGGTTTGGCAGCCTCATCAATTGGAGTCTCTATTAATTCGTCTGGAGTTTTTTACACTCCTGTTTCTGAAAGTTTGGGTATTATGCGTGGAACATTTTCTATGCATATGACAATATTTTCACTTGTGACAGCAATGGGTGCATTATTTATTCCAAGAATTATGAAAAAAGTCCCATATAAAATATTATTGAGTGTTAGTGTTGGGATTGCTGTGATTGCGACTGGGGCTATGGCTTATGCAAGAACGATACCGGTATTTTATATTTTAGGAGCAGTGAGAGGCTTAAGTACAGGCATGTTTTCAATTGTTCCACTCACTATGATTGTAAATAATTGGTTTGAAAAAAAGCATGGTCTTGCGACAAGTGTTGTTTTTGGTTTTAGTGGCTTGGCTGGCTCTATTTGTTCGCCTATCTTATCTGGTTGTATTGAAACAATGGGATGGCAAACTGGATATTTGATAAAAGCTGCAATTCTATTGGCATTATGCCTTCCAGCTGTTATCTACCCTTTTCATATCAATCCACAGAAAGATGGACTTTTGCCTTATGGTTTTGAGGAAAAGAAAGCAACAGTATCTCTTTCTCATACATCATCGTTTCATTTTATGACAACTGCATTTATTTCGTTCTTTATCTTTGGACTTCTATGTAGTTGTATTACAAGTATAACTCAACATTTACCTGGCTATGGGGAATCAATTGGTTATAATGTCTCATTGGGAGCAACATTATTATCAGCAGGAATGATTGGTAATATTGTATCTAAATTAATTATAGGCGTATTGAGTGATGCTATTGGAGCAGTCAAAGCAACAATAACAATGATTATAGCAAATGTTATTGGAATTATTTTATTGATGATGGGTTCATCATCATGGTTATTAATATTAGGGGCTTTCTTATTTGGATCTTGTTATTCTATAGGTGCAGTATCATTGCCATTGCTTACAAAGTCTTTTTTTGGAGTAGAACATTATGCAACTGTATTCCCAACGATATCATTTGCTTCTAATCTAGGAGCTGCTATTTCATTATCAATGGTAGGATATATTTATGATTTCTTTGGATCATACATGTATGCTTTTATCATTGCCTTGATAATGATTGGAGTTTGTATGATGACATTAACAATAACAATAAAAACAAAATATAAAGTTTTAGAGGATGGAGAAGAATGTTATGAGGAATTTACAACAAGCAAAAACATTATATGATGAATTTAATGATTTGGATGATATCTTAAAGGATGATATTGAATATAAAACGATTATGATGAATTATATTTATGGTGATATTTATCAACATGGGAATTTAAGTCAGCAATTAAGAGAGTTAATACTTATTGTTGTCAATACAACAAATCACACTTTAACAGTATTATCTAGACATGTAAAGGCTGCTATAAAGATGAATGTTCCTCCTATTCAAATTAAAGAAGTCATTTATCAGTGTACACCTTATATTGGTTTTGGAAAGGTAGAAGAAGCATTAGAAGTTGTTAATAAAGTTATGAAGGAATTTCATATTCCTTTACCTTTAGAATCTCAACATACAGTGAATGAAGAAACAAGGTTTCAAGCAGGATTTACTATCCAATGTACAGCGTTTGGAAAAGAACATATTCAATCAGGACATGCTATGGCACCAGAGGAATTAAAACATATTCAAAATTATTTATCAGAACATTGTTTTGGTGATTTCTATACAAGGAATGGTTTAGACTTAAAAATACGTGAGTTGATGACATTTGTGATGTTAGCAACTCTTGGTGGATGTGAAAATCAGTTAAGAGGTCATGTTGGTGCTAATATAACAGTAGGAAATAGTCGTGAACTGTTAATTGAAACCATTACGCAATGTCAACCTTATATTGGATTTCCAAGAACATTAAATGCATTAAATATTATTAACGAAGTGACAAAAAAATAAGGAGAAAAGAAAATGGAGAAGAAAGAAATTTTATTTGGATTAGGTGAACCTAATGATGCATATGCTCAATACTTTGATGGACAAAGCTATTTAAACAGATTAACGGAAACTGGTGGACCTATGGCAAATGTGACATTTGAACCTGGATGTCGCAATCATTGGCATATTCATCATAAGAGTGGACAGATTTTACTTTGTACCATGGGAAGAGGTTATTATCAAGAATGGGGAAAGCCAGCTCAGGAATTAAAACCAGGTGATATTGTATGCATTTCTCCTGAAGTTAAGCATTGGCATGGAGCTGCTAAAGATAGCTGGTTTACACATATTTCTGTTGAAATCCCTGCTAAAGATTCTTCAAATGAATGGTTAGAAGCAGTAGATGAAAATGAATATAATCAATTAGGTTAAGGAGGCAAGAATATGGAGTATGTTCAATTAGGGCATTCAGGATTAGAAGTTTCACGTATCTGTTTAGGGTGTATGAGTTTTGGTGATCCCCAAAAATGGATTCATAGTTGGGTTTTAAATGAGACGGATTCAAGAAAAATTATTAAAAAAGCTTTAGATTTAGGAATTAATTTCTTTGATACTGCTAATGTATATGGTTTAGGGGTTAGTGAAGAGATTTTAGGAAGAGCTCTTAAAGATTATGCAGTTCGAGAAGAAGTTGTTATTGCTACAAAGGTCAGTGGACAAATGCATGAAGGACCAAATGGTGGGGGATTATCGCGTAAATCCATTATGCATGAGGTTGAGCAATGTTTAAAACGTTTGGATACAGATTATATAGATTTATTATATATTCATAGGTGGGATTATAAAACACCGATTGAGGAAACAATGTGTGTTTTAAATGCTCTTGTAAGAAGTGGAAAAGTTCATTATCTTGGTGCATCAAGTATGTATGCATGGCAATTCCAAAAAGCTCAATATGTTGCACAGAGTCATGGCTGGACAAAATTCTCAGTGATGCAAGGACATTACAATCTGCTGTATCGTGAGGAAGAAAGAGAAATGAATCCATTATGTCAAGATATGGGTGTTGCTTTAGTTCCTTATAGTCCACTTGCAGCTGGTCGTTTAACACGTGATTGGAATTCAGATTCAAAGCGTGCACAAGAAGACGAAGTGGCCAAAAGAAAATATGATAATACTCAAGAAGCGGATCAAAAAATTGTTGAAAGAGTGTCTGAAATTGCACAAAAATATCAAGTCACAAGATCTCAAGTTGCAGTTGCTTGGCTATGGTCAAAAGGTGTAACTGCACCAATTGTTGGAATTACTAAAGAAAAGTATTTAGATGACTTTATTGGAGCACTTGATGTCTGCTTGTCTCAAGAAGATATTGAATATTTAGAAGAGTGCTATATTCCTCATAAGATTATGGGGCATGAATAACTGATGAAAACACTTTATTTGATGAGACATGGACAAACACTCTTTAATGTGAGACACAAAATTCAAGGATGGTGTGATTCACCTTTAACCAAAGAAGGTATTTCTCAAGCACAAATTGTTAAATCTTATTTCCAGGACAATAATATTACATTTGATCATGCTTATTCTTCAACTTCTGAAAGATGTTGTGATACATTAGAAATCATAACTGATATGCCTTATACTCGTTTAAAGGCCTTAAAAGAAATGTATTATGGCTTTTTAGAAGGTGAAAGCGAAGATTTAAATGCGAAAACACCTCAGGATTGTGAAACATTCTATATGTATTTTGGGGGAGAATCTTCAAATGATGTCAAAGATAGAATGCTACAAACTTTAACTGATATTATGGAAAAAGATGATCATGAATCTGTTTTAGCTGTTTCACATAGTGGCGCTTGCTTTAATTTCTTAAGAGCAATTCAAGACCCTACAGAAGAACTTAAAAAAGGCTTCCCAAATTGTTGTATATTCATATTTGAATATAATGAACAATTTGAATTAAAAAAAGTCATTAGACATTTATAAAATAAGGTGTAAAAGCTAGAAAATCTAGCCATTACACCTTTTCATTATCTAATAACTCCAATGCTCTTTTTAAAACCTTTTCCCCATTCATCATTCCATAGTCCCTCATATCAATAATTTCTACAGGAATTCTTCCATCTACAATGTTTTTGATTTGATTTAAGCAGTGTCTAACCTGTGGACCAAGCATAACAATATCCCAATCTTTTACAACTGAATCAACTTGTGTAAGAGGAACAGCCATAATTGTGATTTCAATATTTTCTTTCTTTGCATATTTCTCCATATTTGTAACTAATAAACTTGTAGACATACCAGCATTACATACTAATAATATTTTTTTCATTTTTTCTCTCCTCATTTATAATCTGAATGATAGATAAAATAACGAAGGTTATATAACTGTGATATAAATAGATGTAGATTGACAGGAAACCATTTTAACCATCTTCTTTTATCTATCACTACAATCACATTATACTGCAAAGAGAATTTATGAAAATATCTAACTTGTATAAAGAAATTTTTTTGCAAATATTTAAACAAAACAATCAAAACAATGAAAAAAATTAATCATTTAATCAATATAATTATCAATCTTAAAATTCAAGAAATCGTAGAAATTCCTTTCAAAGTAACACGAATATAAACAATCAAGTATATATTGTAAAGAAATACGTGATGAAAAAGAACTGATTTTTTCATGAAAACTTTCATAAGAACACATATAGAGATGATAGTTTGCAAGTGGAGATAATTGTTCTTCATAAGTTGCAGATATTAATATTATTTTTGCTTTGCGTTTTTTTAGTTCATGCATAAGATCTAATATATTAGGTGTTCTTCCCATATAAGATATGACAATGACCAAATCATTTTGTCCTTTGATACAAGCAGACCAATGTTGGTCATACATTGAAGTTGCAATTTCAATAGGCTGACCAATTTCCTGCATATTTTGACGGAAGTTTTCAGCAACTGAAATATTTCCAACAGATGGGTATATAGCAATACTCTTCGCATTATACATTTCTTGAACAATAGCTTTAATAGTTTCTAAATCAAGTAAATTTTTAGTTGCGACAATCGTCTGTTGATATAGACTTTCCATATTATGTATTATTTCATGGTGTGTCTGTCTATGAAAGAAGGGATAATTAAAATCCATATCCTGACTTTCTTTTTCAAAATCTTTTTTTTGAGTAGCAATTAAGACTTTTAAATCACTAAAGTTTGATAATTCCAGTTTGTTACATAAACGATAAACTGTTGTTTGAGAAACATAAGTTTGTAAAGCAAGTTCTTTGGCATTCATCATCATCACTTTTTCTGGGTGAGAAAGTATGAAGTCAACAAGTAATTTTTCATTATCAGTGAGTTTTGTGAGTTGAGATATTTTTGTAAATATATTCATGTCAATTTCCTTTCTATGTTAATTCTATTATAAAAAATGAAAACAATAAAAACAAGAGTTATCAAAATTTTACATAAATGAAACGTACCAATTTTCTATCAAATAAAAATTATCACTTTGATTTGTATGTAAATGATAATCACATTATATAATTCATTGAAAAGGTTGTTTGAATCCTTTGTGATCCATATAAATATTTTATAATAATTTATAACATATTTAAAGTGGGATAGTTTCTACTTGACTTAGAGTTAACTCTAGGGTTTATAATATAAAAGAAAGATGGTGATATATTTATGTTATTAAAACAGATGAAATATTTTATGAGTGTTGTAGATAATCATAGTTTTACTGAAGCTGCTGAGCAATGTTATATATCCCAATCAGCTATATCACAGCAAATCAAATCTTTAGAAAATGAATTTGGTGTTCATTTGATTAAGCGAAATAATCGTCAGTTTTCTTTGACTCCAGCAGGAGAGTATTTTTATCGTCATGGTAGAGAACTCATTGATGAAATTGAACATTTTAAAAATGAAACAAAGAGAAGAGGAACAGATGAAGAGTTAACTTTAAAAATAGGATATTTACGTTGTTATGGGGCTCAGGAACTCCAACATGCTATTGCTCAATTCGCAAGTCTTTATCCAGAGGTTTCACTTTCTATTATGAATGGAACTCATGAAGAACTTTATAACTTGTTAAGATTTCATGATGTTGATTTGGTCATAAGTGATCAAAGGCGTGCTTTTAATCAAGATTATTTTAATTATGAGTTGCTATATAGTGATTGTTATGTTGAAATCTCTACTCATCATCCCTTAAGTGAAAAAAAGACTCTCACTTTAAATGATTTAAAAAGAGTCTCATGTATACTTATATCAACTAAAGAACAACAAGATACTGAAAAAGATTATTATCAAAATACTTTGGGGTTTTCTTCTCCTTTTCTCTTTGCTGAGACATTAGAAGAAGCTCGCTTAATGATAGCTTCCAATCGAGGTTTTCTTCCTATTGAAGCTATCGGAACTTTAACAGAACCTGTCCAGGGGATTAAACGTATCCCTTTATATCATAAAGATAAACAGCTTCAACGTAACTATTGTGCATTTTGGAAAAAAGAAAGAACCAATTATTATATTGAAGAATTTGCTGAACTTTTAAGGCAATTATTAAACGCAGACTGTTAAGCCTGCGTTTTATCATTTTATTTATTTTCCTCAAAGATAAATCCAAAGCATCCTGGACCACTATGGCTTGTAATAACACCACCTGTCTCAATCCAACGAATATTTTGAAATCCATGTTCTTTGGCTATATTTTCAGTCTCTTTCATGATTGTTTTATCCAATCCATAAGAATGTAGCATGAAGAAATCTTCTAAATGACAGTCATATTCAGTTAGAAATTCATTCATCATACGTTTACATATTTTCTTCATATCACGTCCACGATACTTTTTCGTTCCAACAAGTTTGCCATCAATAATTTCTATAATAGGTTTAAGTCCTAAAATATTGGCACCTAAATAAGCGGCATTTGAAACTCTTCCACCAGCTTTGAGAAAGTCTAACTGACTTGGTAAGAAGACCATGTGTGTTTTTTCAATAAGTTTATAAATATAAGATTTAAGTGCCTTTAATTCAATATCAGGGTAGTTTTCTAAATATTTTGCAACTTTATATAAGAGAAAGCCTTGTCCACCAGATACGAATTGAGTATCAATATGACAAACATAGTCTAATCCTTCACTTGCTATATTCGCATTTTGATATGTTGCTGTTGTTACTGCTGAATAACATAAATGTAAGATCAATTTATCAGGATGTTCCTGATGTATTTTTTGATATGCATTCATATATTCTCCAACATTTGTAGCACTTGTTGTTGGAATAGTTTTTGTTTTGTCGTAATAATCAATAATCTCTTTAATTGGAAATTCCCCATCATCATAATTTTTATGATTAAACATAACATGCATTGGTACAATTTCAATACCATATTTTTCAGCAATATCCTTAGGTAAATCTGAACCAGACTCAGCAAGAATAACAAATCCTTTTGTGTATTTATCCATATACAATTCCCCTCTTTCTTTGCTTTCATTGTACACATGATAGTGTATGAATACAATATATTCTATAATAACATAATATTTAAGAAAAATATTTGTTATTTTGTAGAAGAGTATAGGAATTCATATAAGTTAAACTTATCAGAATGATTTGTTATTGAGATTGTTCTGGAAAATAAAAAGACATAAAATTAGATTAAGAAAAGAGGTAAAATATGAAAAAAAATTTAATTGTTTATTTTTCACATAAGAAACAAAATTATGTATCAGGTACAATTAAGGAACTCAAGGTTGGAAATACTGAAGTGATTGCTAAGAAACTTCAAAAGCTGCTAGATGCTGATTTATTTGAAATGATACCACTTCATGATTATCCGTTTGATTATGATGAATGTACTCAAATTGCAAAACAAGAATTGATTCATAAAGTGAGGCCTAAACTTTTAAATGTTGTCCCCCATATACGAGAATATCAGAATATATATTTGGGTTTTCCCTCTTGGTGGGGAACGATGCCTATGTGTATATGGACTTTTTTAGAGAGTTATGATTTAAGTGAGAAATATATTTATCCGTTTTGTACTCATGAAGGAAGTGGCTTAGGGAAGAGTATCCATGATATTGAAAGATTATGTCCAGATAGTTTTATCCAAAAGGGTTTAGATATATATGGGAGTCAAGTTCATCAGTCAGATGTGAAAATAAGTGAATGGATAAAGGAGGTATGATAATGGTAATAAGTGAAAATGCTCAAAAATATCATGAAAGAATGTTTCCAGGGTATGAATCAAAATTGTTAAAAACAGATCCAGAGTTTATTGTATTATTTGATAACTTTGCATTTGATGAGGTTGTCAATCAGTGTGATTTGGATGAACATACAAGATTTATTGCAATCTTGGCGACATTAATAGGATGTCAGGGTATAGATGAGTTTAAAGTTATGTTAAATGCTTCATACAATTTTGGTGTGACACCAATTGAGATGAAAGAGATTGTCTATCAGGCAGTTGCTTATTTAGGAATGGGAAGAGTTTTTCCGTTTCTTCATGCAGTGAATGATTTTTGTATTGATCATCATATTGCATTGCCATTAACTGGGCAATCAACAACCAATCCTATTAATAGATTAGAAAAAGGAATTCAGGCACAAGTTGATATTTTTGGAGAAAATATGAAAAATTTTTATCAATCAGGTGATAAAGATTCACAACATATTAATTATTGGCTAACAGATAATTGTTTTGGTGATTATTACACTAGAAATGGTTTGGATTATAACCAAAGAGAAATGATTACATTTTGTTTTTTAGCTGCTCAAGGGGGTTGTGAAGCACAACTTATTTCTCATGCATCAGCGAATATTAGAATTGGTAATGATAAAGATTTTTTGATTCAAGTTATTTCACAATGTTTACCATTTATTGGTTATCCCAGAAGTCTCAATGCATTGCATTGTGTGAAAGAAGCAATAGAGTAGGAGGAATAAAAATATGCAAAAAAGAAGATTAGGGAAAACAGATATGTATGTTAATCCAGTAGGATTAGGATGTATGGGATTCTCGCATGCATATGGTGTTGCTGAAGATAAAGAAACAGCTATTCAAATCATTAGGAAAGCTTTTGATATGGGTTATGATTTCTTTGATACTGCTGAATGTTATACAGGAGAAAATGCTGATGGCAGTATCTCTTATAATGAAGAATTAGTAGGAACTGCACTTAAAGATGTAAGAAAACAAGTTGTGATTGCTACAAAGTTTGGTGTTGAACACAAAGGGGACCATTTAGAATTGGATAGTTCACCAGAAAGAATTAGAAAATCAATTGAAGGAAGTCTGAAAAAAGTACAAACAGATTATATTGATTTACACTATCAGCATCGTATTGATCCGAAAGTTGAACCAGAGATTGTTGCTGGAGTGATGAAAGAATTGATAAAATCAGGGAAAATAAAAGCTTGGGGAATTTCAGAAGTTAATGAAGACTATTTGAGAAGAGCTCATGCAGTATGTCCTGTAACGGCGATAGAAAATCGGTATTCAATGATGGCAACATGGCATGAAAATTTATTTCCAGTATGTGAAGAATTGGGAGTGACATATGTTGCTTTCTCACCTATGGCAAATGGTTTATTATCTGGTCAGTTTAATGCAGAGACAAAATTTCCTCAAGGAGATTTTAGAAATCATATGCCCCAATATCAAAGCGAAGGATATCAAAAAGCAAATTGTTTATTAACTTTATTAAATAAAATGGCAAAAGAGAAGAATTGTACAATGGCACAATTATCATTAGCATGGATGATCAATAAAAAATCATTTATCATTCCTATTCCAGGCAGTCGAAAAGAAGCAAGATTATTGGAAAATTTTGAATCTTGTCATATTATACTCACAGAAGATGAAATTCAATGTATTGATACGCAATTAAAAGAAACAGATTTTGAAGTGTTTGGAGGACATTAAAATGAAAGATGTTATGATTGTTACAGGAGCTGGACAAATCAGTATGGCAATTGCAAGAAGAATGGGTTATGGAATGAAAATTGTTATGGGGGATAAAAGCATTGAGAATGCTATAAACATAGCAAAGATCATGAATGATGCTGGTTTTGATGTGATTCCTTTTCAAATGGATTTAGCATCAAAAGAATCTATTTTAGAACTCATTGCAGAAGCACAAAAGTATGGTGATATCACAATGTTAGTGAATGGAGCAGGAGTTTCACCAAGCCAAGCATCAATTGAAATGATTTTAAAAGTTGATCTTTATGGAACGGCTGTTTTATTAGAGGAAGTTGGAAAAGTTATCAAAGAAGGTGGTGTTGGGGTGACGATTTCAAGTCAGTCTGGACATCGTATGCCTGCACTGAATGCAAAAGTGGATAGTTTATTAGCAATGACACCAACAGAAGATTTATTAAATTTAGAAGTTCTTCAACCACAAAATTTATCAGATAGCTTACATGCGTATCAAATTGCAAAACGATGTAATGAAAAAAGAGTTATGGCTGAGTCTGTAAAATGGGGAGAAAGAGGAGCACGTATTAATTCCATTTCTCCAGGTATTGTCGTCACACCACTAGCGATTGATGAGTTTAATGGACCAAGAGGAGATTTCTATAAAAATATGTTTGCAAATTGTCCTGCGAAAAGACCTGCAACAGCTGATGAAATTGCCAATGTTGCTGAATTATTAATGAGTCATAAAGGGGCATTTATTACAGGAACTGATTTTTTAATTGATGGTGGAGCAACAGCTTCATATTTCTATGGCCCATTGAAGCCATAATTTGAGGAGATGAAAACAATGGAATATGTCAATTTAGGACGTACTGGTTTAAAAGTTTCGCGTATCTGTTTAGGATGTATGGGATTTGGTAGTGATAAGGGCGGAATTCAAGCCAATGTCGGTGAAGAAGAGGCAAGAAAAATCATTAAACACGCATTGGATCTAGGGATTAACTTTTTTGATACAGCCAATTATTATTCATTAGGAGAATGTGAAGAAATTTTAGGGAGGGCGTTAAAAGATTATGCTTCTAGGGATGATGTTGTGATTGCTACAAAATTATATTATCCAATGCATAATGGTGCCAATGCGAAAGGACTGTCACGTAAAGCTATTTTTGTAGAAGTTGAAAATTCTTTAAAAAGATTACAGACAGATTATATTGACTTATATATTATTCATCGCTGGGATTATACAACCCCTATTGAAGAAACTATGGAAGCTCTTAATGATTTGGTGAGAATGGGAAAAGTGAGATATATAGGTGCAAGTGCAATGTATGCCTGGCAATTTGTCAAAGCCAATGCTGTTGCAAAGGAACATGGATGGACACAATTTGTATCTATGCAGGACATGATCAATTTAATATATCGTGAAGAAGAAAAAGAAATGATTCCAATGTGTCAATATGAAAACATTGCATTAACGTCATTTTCTCCTCTTGCTCATGGTGTTTTTAATAAACCGTTAGGATCCCCTAGAATTGATAACTGTGGGAAGTTACAAAACGAATATATCTTAGAACATGATCAAGAGATTATCAAACGTGTTTATGAATTATCAAAAAAGTATCAGAAATCAACAAGTCAGATTGCTTTGGCATGGGTATTATCAAAATCATATATCACTGCACCTTTAGTAGGGGCTTCAAAAATCGAATATTTAGATGAAGCGGTTGATGCTTTTAATATTTATTTGACACAAGAAGAAATAGAATATCTAGAAGAACCCTATATTTCTCATATACAATATGGATTTAGATAGAACTTGTTTTGTGAAATCTAAGGAAATATTCTATTAAAGAATAAATGAAGAGTTTGAAAAAGTGAATAATGTTTAGAGGATAGATTCGACTCTTTTTTGGTAACGATGCGAATGTGTAGTAAAACTTTAGGATAGTACAAATAAAAAAAGAAATCCATATAAGAATATGAAAAAAGTATTGGTTGTTTGTGGAAATGGAATTGCATCATCATCTATTATGGTTGCAGGATTACAAGATTATTTGAAAGAACAAGGAATTGAGGCACAAATTGATAAAGCATCTTTAATGGATGCAACTACAGATAGGATTAATAGTTATGATTTGTTGGTTTCTTCAACAAAAATTAATAATGATGCAGTGACTATTCCAGTTATTATTGGAATTGGATTATTAACAGGAATTGGTGAAGAAGAAGTTTTAGAAGACATTAAAGGTGTGTTAGTAGGTTAGGGGAGAGAATAATGAAAATCTATTTTACTGAAAAAAATGTATCCTCTGATTTAGAAGCTATTGAAGTCGCTGGATCTGTTCTTGTTCAAGAAGGAAGAGTAATGCCTGAGTTTATTACTGCATGTACAGATAGAGAAAAAATTTATCCTACGGGATTAGGACTACCATCAGGTCAAGCTGTTGCTATGCCACATGGCGAATCAAGTTTTGTTAAAGAAGATAGTATAAGTATTGTGAGAACACAGACACCTGTTGTTTTTAAACGTATGGAAGATCCAGACCAAACTGTTAAATGTCAATTGATTTTTAATCTTGCTCTTGCAACAGGTGGAAAACATATTACAGTTCTTAGAAAGTTAATGGGATTGTTTCAAGATGAAATGTTTATTCAAAATTGCATGCAATATGATAATATTTCATTGATTAAATACGTTTGTGAACAATTAGAAGAAGGTTAAAGAAGATTATGAATATTAATGGTTCTAAAATATTAAGTGAATTAACAGAAGTTAATAATCAGTTAAATACTTCTGATATCTACAAACTTATTGATTTAATTGATATATCAAATCATATTTATTTAACAGGTGCAGGAAGATCTGGTTTGATGATTCGTTCATTTGCAAATCGCTTGCTCCACTTAGGGTATAATATAAGTGTTGTCGGTGAAATCAGTTCACCCCATACCCATCCAGGTGATTTGTTATTGATTAGTTCTGGTTCTGGTGAAACAAAAAGTTTAATAAGTCAAGCTGAAATTGCTAAACAAAATGGATTAAAGGTTGCTCTCATTACAACAAGTTCGATCTCTTCCTTAGCGAAGTTAGCAGATATTGTTTTACTTATTCCAGTTCAATCCAAAGATACAAATGGTGAAACAATTCAACCAATGGGAACATTATTTGAACAGTATACATTAATTTTGTATGATAGTATTGTTTTAAATATAATGGGTCTAAAAAATCAAACAAACGAAACAATGAAAGCTAGACATGCTAATTTAGAATAACTATAGAATATGACTCCCTTAAGATATTATATAGTTGCAATAGATATAATTTTCTCATGTATAAATTCAATTAATTATTGAGATGAAAGAAAAATATGTAGAGAATTTATTCTTGTATAAAAGGAAAAAGTGATTTTTATCTTTTTCTTTTTTTTATTTGTGATATACTATTTATTGACCGCATGGTCAATGATTGGAGAGATTATGAAAAGAGAAGACATGAATAAAGCTATGCATACAAAGATTATTGAAAGTGCTATTCAAGAATTTAATGAAAAAAGTTATGAAAAAGCATCTATGAATCATATTTGTCAAATTGGTCAAATATCTAAGGGAATCATTTATCATTATTTCAAAGATAAAGATGAACTCTATTTAGAATGTATAAAAATCTGTTTTGAAACGATTGTCACATATTATCAAGATCATTTACCTTTGGATATGAATCAGGAAGAAAGTATGAAAATCTATATGCAGTTAAGAATGCAGTTTTTTGAAGAATATCCTCAATTAAGAGGGCTCTTCTTTCATACAATTTTAAGAACACCATCTCATTTAAAAGAAGAAGTGAAAATGATTAAGACAGATTTTGATGTGTTAAATGAAGATTTTATAAAACACTATTTACAAAGTAAGAAATTAAGAACTGGGGTATCATTTGAAAGAGCATTAGAATATTATAAGATGATGCAAAATACATTTAATGATTATTTTCGTGTTCAGATAGAAAATGGTGAACCGTTTGATGAGATTGTTGAAAAACATGAAGAAGAAATGGAAAATTGGATTGATATAGTGCTTTATGGTATTGCGAGGGAGGAAAATTGATAATGATGATGAGATTTCTTATTGCTTTTTTGATTGCAATTGGAGTAGGAAAATTGGTTTCAAAACTAAAATTACCAGCTATATTAGGATGGTTATTAGCGGGCATGATTTTAGGTCCACATGCTATTGGATTGATAAATCAATCTTTATTAGATTCAGTGGTTTATGGAAGAATTATTAATATTTTAGAATGTTCAGTAGGTTTGATGATTGGGACAGAACTTGTTTGGAAAAAAATCAAGAGTGCCGGAAAACAAATTATCATTACAACTTTGACTCAGTCACTTGGGACTTTTCTCTTTGTGAGTTTGGTTTTTGGCATCACTTTTTACTTTATGAAGCTCCCCATTTATCTTGCCTTCTTATTTGGTGGGATTGCTTTAGCAACAGCCCCAGCCCCTGCATTATCTATTGTCAGAGAGTTTAAGACAGATGGACCAGTCACAAAAACGCTTATTCCAATGGCAGCATTGGATGATATGGTTGGTGTTGTTATTTTCTTTACAACAATGGCGATTGTCAGTGGGCAGGTGTCTTCTCAAGATATGCCTATTTATATGATTGCATTTATTGTTTTGTTGCCATTAATGATTGGAGCATCTGTAGGTGTGTTAAGCGGATTAGTGATGAACCGTGTGAAAACATCTAAGCAGCGATTTCTTGTTTTAATTGGGTTTATACTGATTGCTTCTTTGGTGGGAATGATTGTCAACTATCATTTCTTGTCAACACCTATTTTAAACTTTATGTTGATAGGTATGGCATTTTCAGCTGCTTTTGCAAATATGATAAAAACAGAAGAACTGGATGATTTAATGAAACAATTTAATCCTATATTAAGTGTGTCTATGATTATTGTTATTTTAAATCTTGGTTCACCTTTAGATTATCATTTGATTTTAGGGGCAGGTTTGTTTACTGTAATCTATATTATTTCTAGAGCAATTGGCAAGTATTTTGGAGCTTACTTTGGAGCAACAATTACACATTGCCCTCGAACTGTTCAAAAATATTTAGGGTTGACTTTATTACCTCACTCAGGTGTCTCTCTGGTTTTTACTGGTATAGCAGTTGCAAATTTATCTGGACCAGCTCCAGAAAGTGCACAAATTATTCAAGGAACAATTGCTGCTGCCGCAGTGATTAATGAATTGATTGCAGTTATTATGGCGAAAAAAGGTTTTGAATGGGCTGGTGAAATGGCTTCTCATGAGGAGTGATTTCCTAGCCTTTTCTTATTTTATATTTTTAAAATATCAATTAATGACTATTATTCAGTCAATAAAGCACAACATTTATGAGAATTGAGCATGTATAATGAAAAATGTAATTGAGAGAGACTTGATTGCATTTCTTTTTTACTTATAAATGAAAGCGCTTTATATAGGAGAATGTTTTGACTAATCAAAAATAAGGAGTAGAAAGATGTTAAAGAAATTTGAATATGATAATATCCCTGTTGTTCAAACAACTGCTGGATATGTAAAAGGTTATCGTTATGAAGGCACTTATATTTTTAAGGGAATACCTTATGCTTATGCAGACCGTTTTCAGATGCCAGTTCCACCAGTCTCTTGGGAAGGTGTGAAAGATACAACTTCATATGGAATGGTATGTCCATTGCTTTATCCAGAAAAACCACAGGGTGAAATGTTAGTTCCTCACATGTATTGGCCTCAAGATGAGCATTGTCAAACTGTCAATATATGGAGTCAGGAAATAGATGAAAAAGCAAAGAAACCTGTTATGGTTTGGTTACATGGTGGTGGTTTTTTTGCAGGGTCTTCAATCGAAAAGTTAGCTTATGATGGGGCCAATATGAGTCATTATGGAGATGTCGTTGTTGTTTCACTCAATCATCGTTTAAACATATTAGGCTTTTTGGATTTATCACCATTTGGTAAGAAATATAAAAACTCAGCCAATGCAGGATTAGCAGATTTGGTAGAAGCTTTACATTGGATAAAAGATAATATTGCTCAATTTGGTGGTGATCCAGATAATATAACATTGTTTGGTCAATCTGGCGGTGGGATGAAAATAAGTGCATTAATGCAGATTCCAGATGCTCAAGGATTGTTTCATAAAGGAATGATTATGAGTGGTGTTGCGGGTGATTTTATGCCACCTTGTCAAGGAGGAGATGGAACCCTTATTGTTAAGGCATTACTTGAAGAATTGAATTTGTCTTTAAGTGAAATAGAGAAATTGGAAACAATTCCTTATTCTATGTTAGCTAATGCTTATTTAAAAGTTGCTCCAGCACTACAAAAGGCTGGTGCTTATGTTGGCAATAACCCAATGATAAATGATTATTACTTAGGTGAACCACAGATGACATTATTTACTGAACAAGCTAAAAAGACACCACTTATGGTTGGAACAGTATTTGGAGAAATGAGTTTTGCTCCTGTTACATATAATAAATTGAAACTCAGTGAACAAGAAATGATAGATATTCTTCATTCTCATTTCAAAGATCAAACACAAAACATCATAGAAGCTTTTTTGAAAGCTTATCCTGATAAAAAGATAATTGATCTCTTGAACATTGATACATTATTTAGACTAATGTCTAAACAACTTATCAGTGCAAAATCAAAGTATCAGCAAGCGCCAACTTATAATTATATATTTACCTTAGATTTTCCTTGTCAATTTGGAAAGCCTGCATGGCATTGTTCTGATATTCCATTTGTTTTCCATAATATTGATAAAGTTCCGGTTGCAAATATTGAAGGTGTCAGTGAAAAACTCCAAGAACAGATGTTTAAATCTGTGATTGCATTTGCTTATACTGGAAATCCTAATCATGACGGCTTGCCACAATGGGATGCTTGTCAACCAGAACATGAAATCACAATGATTTTTGATAAGGATTGTGTTGTACGTGAAAACTTTGATAATGAATTATTAAAGTTGTTAAAACAAGTTTTACCTGAATTTTCGTTAGAAATGTTAATGAACACTGCTATACAGCATTAAAAAATGGAAAGGATATGAATATGAAAAAAAATCAAAGTAATATAACTTCTGAAAAAATTGGACTTTTTGAAAAGATTGCTTATGGTGGAGGAGATTTGGCAAGTAATCTTATTCTTGTTTTATCAAGTACGTTTGTCACTTTCTTCTATACAGATGCATTGGGATTAAATGCTGCAATTATTGGTATGATTATGATGGTTTCACGTTTTCTTGATGGGACAAGTGATATCATTATGGGGTTTATTGTTGATAAGACAAGATCTAAACATGGAAAAGCAAGACCGTGGTTATTATGGTTAGCAATTCCGATTACTGTCTCTCTCATATTAATGTTTACAGTTCCACAAACAGGTGATTTTGGAAAGTATGTATATGTAGCCATTACTTATAATCTAGTGACAACAATCTTGTACACAGCTATTAATATTCCATATGGAGCACTCACTTCATTAATGTCACGTGATCAGGATCAACGTATGGTTATTAATATTTTTAGAATGACGATGGCACAAATAGGTTCATTGATTATTAATGCTATTACTTTACCAATTGTTAATTCTTTAGGAGGAAGTGGTGATCAAAAATCTTGGATCATAACTTCAGTTATTTATGGGATTGCTGCTTTAATATTATTTTTGCTTTGCTTCTTTAAGACAAAGGAACGTGTGAAAGTCAATGAGAATAAGGAAGCAGAACAAAAAATGTCATTTATAACATCAATTAAGTTTTGTTTAAAAAATGATCAGTGGCTTGTTTTGGTTATTTATTGGGTTATTATGGCTTTTGGAATGGCTATGAGTATGAGTGTTGGAACATATTATGCAAAATACATTCTTGGTAATGAGAATTTTGCTGGATTCTTAATGGCTATTTCTATTGTTCCTGTTGTTATTTTTATGCCACTTCTCCCTCCACTCATCAGAAAGATAGGAAAGTGTAAGGTTTCTATTATTGGTGGTATTATCTCTGTAGTGGCTTTGTCTCTTATGGCACTCAATCCAACAAGTATGAACTGGTTACTCGTTTGTTCACTCATCAAAGGAATTGGACAATCTGCGACGGCAGGAACAATTTTTGCAATGGTTGCTGATACAATTGAATATGGACAATGGAAAACTGGTGTTCGTACAGAAGGAATGTTATATTCAAGTACAACATTTGGTGCAAAAATTGGTATGGGAGTTGGTGGTGCAATTGCTATGGCTATTTTAGGAGCCACCGGATACAATGGTTTATTAGCAACTCAAAGTGAATCTGTTTATCAAGTTCTGAAAGTCTTATATATTTATATTCCTATTGCTTTTTCAGTGTGTATGCCAATATTATTAAAAGTTTTCTATAAATTAGATAATATTTATCCACAAGTTATGGCAGATTTACAAGAACGTGAAAATATAGTGGAATAGAGTTTGCTTATTTAAAAATGTGATATGTCAATTGATGTATCACTATTTTTATAATTTTTGCTATGATATAATGAAAAACAAGAGGTGATGAAAAATGGATAAATACTATCATGAAAGAGTGACATTAAAACATCAAATTCCAGCAATGATAGCTGTTCTTGATCAAGATGAAATTGAAAAACAATTTCCTTATGGGGCTTTTATTCCAATGCATTGGCATCGCAGTTTAGAAATTTCTTTATTAGAAAATGCAGAAGTTGTTTTACAGATTGGTGAAAAAGAATATTTTATTGATAATGATTTTACCTGTGTGAATAGTGGCACTCTGCATTCTTTACATGCTCAATCTATAAGAGAAAATCCACATTGTTTTATTGTTTTAATTTCTTATGATTTTATGAAACAATATTATTCGAATATTGATAATATTTCTTTTGATTTATCACTTAAAGACAATCATGATGACTTAAGAGTTTTATATCGTCGTTTAGAAAATTTGTATCTTCATCAGGATGAATATTCTTATTTAGATATGACAGCATGTATATTTGATATCTTTGCTTTATTATTAAGAGAGTATAAAATAGATAAACAATATATCAAAACAAAATCATCAAAGAATCATGAACAGATGAAAGAAATATTAACTTATTTACATGAGCATTATCAGGAACCTTTATCTTTAAATGATATGGCTGCTTCATTTTATATGAGTAAAGAACATTTCTCTAGACAATTTCATCTTTATGTTGGAAAAACATTTAGAGATTATTTGGCTTCATATCGATTGTATAAAGCATATGAAGATATTATCAATACAGATATGACTGTACAAGATATTGCACGTATTCATGGCTTTTGTAATGTCAAGTCATTCATCAAATTATTTCATGAAACCTATCATCAAACACCACTTCAATATCGTAAGAAAATGTCAAGAAATTGACATTTTTTTGTCAATTAAATACAACTTTATGAAAGCATTTTTATTTATAATTATAAATAGGAGGATTAATTATGGGTAAAAAATACAGTGAAGAGTTATTGAATAAAATTCGGCAAAAACAAAAGTGTGTATGTATGAACGGAATAGATGTTATTGTGAAACCTATTCCTGATTGTGATGAAGATGGAATGATGGATCCGCGCTTATATCATGATAATAAGAAGATGGCTACAATGATGAGATTTATGCCAAAAAGTCTTATGAAGATTGATGCTTCTCCTAAATCTATTGACCGTTTAAGAGGAATGTTTAACGGAGTCAAGAGTGAACCTATTGCTTCTGATAAAATCAAAGTGATTCAACAAACCATGAATGGAATGGATAATAATGATATCCCTATTCAAATCTACTTACCAATTGAGACAAAGGAGAAAACACCAGTCCTTTATTATATTCATGGTGGTGGGTTCTTTGCAGGTCATATGGGTGTTGTTGATCAACTGGTGAAAATGATTGTTGAAAGGTTTCATGTTGTTGCTGTTTCAATTGATTATCGCTTAGCACCAGAAAATCCTTATCCTAAGGGACATCAGGATTGTTATGAAGGATTAAAATGGGTGTATCACCATATTCAAGACTATGGTGGGGATAACAAGAATATTTTTGTGGCTGGAGATAGTGCAGGTGGAAATTTAACACAATATTGTACAACACGTGACATGGAAGATGGAAGTCATATGGTCAAAGGGCAATTGTTATTGTATCCAACGGTTAATATGGGTGGTATAGATGATGATGAATCTCATTGGAGCATAGAGCGTTATCATATACATCCTAAACATAAAAAAGTGATAGAGGCATCATTATCAATGATGGGTGGTGATGATGGTATGACCAATATGTTAGGCGATATTCTTGGAACTCAAGATATTATGAATCGCTATTTAACGCCATATATGATGGATTTAACAGGCTTACCACCAACTTTTGTGACTGTCGGTGAACATGATTTTCTCTATATAGAATGCATGGCATATGCTAAAAAATTAGTTAAAGCGGGCGTAGAAACGACAACGGTTGTTTATAAAGGAATGGGACATGCTTATGGTGATAATATTGGTGTTTATCCACAGAGTGAGGATTGTGCAATGGAAATGGGAAAGTTTATTATTAAACATAGTAAATAGGAGAACAGTATGAAAAAATTAATTTTTGATGTTGGTGCAAGTGCCATTAAATATGCATTGATGGATAATGATGCACATATTTATGAGAAGGGTAAAGAAGTCACACCACATGACAATTTTGAGCATTTTTTAACAATCTTGAAGTCAATCTATGAGAAATATCAAACACAAATTGATGGGATTGCCTTGAGTTTACCAGGAACTATTGATTCAGTACGTGGCCAAATCTATGCTCCTGGTGGACTTTCTTATAATGAAAATATCAATTTGGTAGATAAAATGCGTAGTTTTACACAACTTCCTATTACAATTGAAAATGATGGGAAAAGTGCAGCTTTAGCAGAAGTATGGAAAGGAAATCTTAAAGATTGTCAAGATGGGATTGTGATTGTAGTAGGAAGTGGTCTTGGTGGTGGAATTATTAAAGATGGTCAATTATGGAAAGGACAACATCTTTTTGCAGGTGAATTCTCATATATTTTCCAAGGCGAAGGAACTTCTTTTATGGAAAATGCTTGGGCGGTTAAAGGCAGTACGACAGCATTAATTATGGATGTTGCACGTCGTAAAAACATAGAGGCAAGTCAACTAGATGGTTATCGTATCTTTCAATGGGTTGAAGCATTAGATGAAGAAGCCTGTGCTGCTTTGCAAACTTTAGCGAAAAATTTAGCTATTGGTATATATAATTTACAATGTATCTTAGATCCACAAAAGATACTTATTGGTGGTGGAATTAGTCAACAGCCTATTCTCATTGAAAAAATTCAAGAAGAATTAAATAAAATCTATGAAAAAATCCCTTTTGACATTCCTCATGCTCAAATAGATAATTGTTGTTATTATAATGATTCTAACATGATTGGAGCATTGTATAATTTCTTGACTATGTATCCTTGATAGGAGTTATTCATAGATTATGGTGAAATAACGAAACCTACATGATGAAAGAAAACTTTATTTTCACTTTCTTTATGTGGGTTTTTGTATAAAAAAGGAGCTAAGATATGAAAGTATTTGAAAAGAAAAATTGTCTTTTTGTTGGTATTTTATTGTTGGTATTTATGATTGTAGGTTCATTTTTTGATTTTCAAATTTCTACAGCATTATTTGATCCTGATAGTTTATTTGGAATGTTATTTGCAAGTTATGGACAACTTCCAGCCATGTTATGTATAAGTACAGCTGGAACTTTACTCATTAAAATTGCTGATCATCAAAAGAAAGTATTACTTATTCTCAGTTATTTATTTGGAATTTTGCTCAATGCTTTTGCTATTCTTGGAATAACAATGGATCCTATGTTATATATTCCTCATATGTCAATAGTTTTAAGTCTAATCATTGCAGTTATACTTGTTGGAGTTGTTAATTTTATTATGTTAAAACTCACACAAGATGCAAATCGTCAGCAAATTAAGAAGGTCATCATTCTTTTTATTGGTGTTATGTTTCTGGAAATGATTATTATCAATATTATTAAAATTCCTTGGGCTCGTCCAAGAATGCGTATGATAACGGCACAAAATCAAGTGTTTCAACCTTGGTGGGTTATTGGAAGTGATATGAAAGACCATTTGATGGCATTGGGGATAGCTGCTGAAGAATTCAAATCATTTCCTTCTGGACATACTGGTAATGCTGCATGTGCTCTTTTGCTAGGTGTTCTACCAGTGATTTGCCAAAAATTGAAAGGAAAAGAAAATTTGTTATTCTTTATTGGTGTTATATTTACATTAACAGTTGCTTTTTCAAGAATTATTGTGGGGGCTCATTTTTTAACAGATGTAACGATTGGAATGAGTGTGACATTTCTGATTGAAGTGATATTTGTATATAAGTTGTGGAAAAAAGATAATGACAGCATATAAAATAAATGAAAATCATGTATTTCTATGTTTAAATCAAAAAGAAGATAAAAAACTATCTACTAAATAGTGAATTATCTTCTTTTCAATTTCATAATAAATTTCCCACAACAAAATATTGAATAACATTTAAAATTCCAGCCAATACCATAACAAAGATTGGATTCATTTTCCATTTCATTAATAAGAACATACAGATACCAAAAATAACAACCATTTGTATTTTTATTGTATTGATACTGATTCCAAGTTCACCAAAGATTGCTGAAATAATAATTGTTAAGCCTGCTGTTGCAATGAGTGAAACAACGGCTGGACGTAGTGTACTCAAAACAACTTGTAATGATTTCATATTGCGATATTTTAAATAGAGCCATGCAATGATTGTCACAATGATACAAGCGGGTAAAATACATCCTAATGTTGCAACAATGGCACCAGGGATACCAGCTATTTTGATACCAACAAATGTTGCAGAATTGACAGCAATAGGACCAGGAGTCATTTGTGAAATAGTTACCAGATCTGTAAACTCTGATAAACTTAACCAATGGTGTAAATCAACAACTTGATTTTGAATGAGTGGCATAGCAGCATAACCACCACCAAAACTAAAAGCACCAATTTGTAAAAAACTTAAAAACAATTGCAAATAAATCATATCATTTCACTTCCTTTTTGTACAAATGTCTTGATGAGTCCTAGAGCAATACATACCAGTATGACATAAACAACATTGACATTGAAAAAATAAGTGACAATAAAAGACACTGTCATAATGATGAGTGAAAAAGGATTTTTTTCTTTAACAATACCTGATCCCATTTCAAAAACAACGGAAGCAATCACGGCTCCTACTCCAGCCTGCATACCTTCTAACATCAAAGATACAAGTAAATTTGTACGAAAAGCATTATAACAAACTGAGATAGCAGAAATAATGACAAAAGGAGGAATAATCGTTGCAATCACTGAAACAAGCACACCTAGCATGCCTGCTAATTTATATCCTACAACAATGGCTCCATTCACTGCAATTGCACCTGGTGCAGATTGTGCAATAGCAATTAGATCTAACATTTCATCCTCATCTATCCAATGATATTCACTGACAAACTTTTTGCGCATTAATGTCACTATGACATAACCGCCACCAAAAGTAAAAGCACTTAAATATAAAGTTGAAAGAAAGAGCTTTCTTAATTTATATTTTTCTATGTTCATATGTCTACCTCCATAGTCACATCATACATTGTCTTGAAAAATAAGTAAAATACTATTATTATATAATATATATAATAATTTTGTTATGTATTGAAAGGAGTTCTTTTATGACATTACGCCATTTGCTTATTTTTATTCAAGTCTATGAAAATCAAAGTATTACCAAAGCAGCACAAAAGATGCACATTGCTCAACCTTCTATCAGTTTAGCCATTAAAGAAATGGAAAATTATTATTCTGTTCAATTTTTTGATCGTATGAATAGAAAAATCTTTCCAACAATTGCAGCAAAGCAATTCTATGAATATGCAGTTCATATTATTTCATTGTTTTCAGAAATGGAAAAAGGTATAAAGAATTGGGAAGAGGAAGGTATGATTAGGATTGGCAGCAGTATGACAATTGGTCATTATGTCTTACCTCATGTTGTTCAATTATTAAAGAAAAAATATCCAAACTTAAAGATTAAAATGTTTGTGTATAATTCTGAAACATTAGAAAAGTTAATTATCGAAAATAAGATTGATTTTGCACTTGTTGAAACTCATCTTCAAAATGAGAATATTATTCAGATTCCGTTTATGTCTGATTATCTTTCTACTATAGTCTGTCTAAATCATCCACTCTTATTCAAAAACGATTTACAACTTGCTGATTTACTTGATTATCCATTTTTAATGAGAGAACAAGGAAGTTCAGTTTATAATCTTGTCAATAGTATTTTTGTATCACATCAGTATTCTATTGAATTTGCAATGGAAAGTAGCAGTACACAAGCTATTGTGAGAAGTGTTGAAGCAGGTTTAGGAATTTCTACTTTACCATTTATGTTGGTAAAAGATGCAATAGAAGAAAAAAGAGTAAAAGAAATTTTTGTTTCTGAATTAAATATCAAAAGGTCATATCATATTATTTATCATAAAAATAAATATCTCTCTTCATTATCAAAGGATTTTTTTGAAATATGCTTAGACTATGGAAAACAACATGAATTTTTATGATGAAAAGGTCCATAGATCTAATGGTCAGTTCACATAAAGAAAAGAGGCTGTAACAGATAAATAGTTTCTTGAATACAAAAAAGTGATGAGTTTCATCTAGAATTAGGTGAGAAAACACCACTTTTTTGGTATGATTTGATTGTGGAAATCACGACATTAACACAATCAAATTATGGTAATTATAATAGCACATTTCAGTTACCATTACAAATTAATGCTTGTATTCGATAGTGTAAAATTGTTGGGGAGATGAAATAAAAAAAGAAATCCTGTATAATTTAAGTTACCACACATAAATCAGGAGGATTTCTATGTCTATTATTTTATCACACTTTCAACCTATTTCAACCCCTTTTCATTTTTTTGATTCCTCTATATATTCATCTCATAATCCCTTATTATGGGAATCTAATTATCTCAATTTCTCTTCTCAATTGATTCAACAACTTTTTATTGATTATCTTCGCAATATTGATGAATGCTTCTTTCATTCTGATGAAAGAAAGAATTCCTATTACTCTAAAGACAAGCAGCCTAGAACTCTTGTTACTTTATTTGGCACTATAACTTTTACAAGAAGACGCTATACAAATAGGTCAACTGGAAATTCTTTTCATTATATTGATTATCTGCTTGGCATATCTCAATATCAGAGAGTCACAAATCAGGTTGTCTCACAAATCTTTCATAATGTTTCTTGTGATCATGACAGTTACAGAAAAGCTACACAACCCTTTGGATTATCTAAGTCATTTGCCTATTACCAAATCAAAAAGCTGAAAACAGATGTCTTTATGCCATACCTTAATAAACCCATCACTTGTGATAATCTTCATATCGTTGCTGATGAGGATCATATTGCACTTCAGAATAAAAACAAACCAAGGAAAAGGAATTCCATAAATTCATATATGCTTAGACATGTCACTATTTTTACCGAGATTACAAAAATATGTAAAAACAGAAACAAACTGGAAAACAGAATGATTCTTACACAAAGAGCAATATCAAATTTCTTCATATAAGCATTTTTCATAAAGATACGCATAAGTGTTTTTAGGGCTCTAGCATATGTAAAAATTGTTGTGTCTTTCACTTGAAGTGTTTCTTTCATATCTAGAATAAAATTATCCATAGTCTCTTGATTAAAAGATGAGATAGGGGTATTATATTAGGCACAATAAACCTATAAATTGATTTCATACTCTCTTTATAATGTTTTATTGTTCCATCACGCAAGTTCCTAGCTTTACAATATAATAAGTATTCTTCACATCCTTCCTCAAATGTTAAATTTGTTTCTTTTTTCATTGTTAACTTCTTCATAATTGTACCTTTCTTGCGTACAAAAAAACTGCACACATCATCATAGAATTTATCTAAATAACGTGTACAGTTTTAATTTACTCATATAATTTTAAGTAGTTTAAACTTTAAAAAAATATAATTATTTACAAGCTTCTTCAATCGCTACTGCAACAGCTACAGTTGCACCAACCATAGGGTTATTACCCATACCGATTAATCCCATCATTTCTACGTGAGCAGGAACTGATGAAGAACCAGCAAATTGTGCATCACTGTGCATACGTCCCATAGTATCAGTCATACCATAAGAAGCAGGTCCAGCTGCCATATTATCAGGATGTAATGTACGTCCTGTTCCTCCACCTGAAGCAACAGAGAAATATTTTTTACCTTGTTCGATACATTCTTTTTTATAAGTACCAGCTACTGGATGTTGGAAACGAGTAGGGTTAGTAGAGTTACCAGTAATAGAAACATCTACACCTTCTTTATGCATAATTGCAACACCTTCACGAACATCATCAGAACCATAGCAGTTTACTTTTGCTCTCGCTCCATCAGAGTAAGCTGTTCTAGATACTTCTTTAACTTCACCAGTGAAATAATCAAATTCAGTTTCTACATAAGTGAATCCGTTAATTCTTGAGATGATTTTAGCAGCATCTTTTCCTAAACCATTTAAGATAACTCTTAATGGTTTTGTTCTTACTTTATTTGCTTTTTCAGCAATTTTAATTGCTCCTTCAGCAGCAGCGAATGATTCATGTCCAGCTAAGAAACAGAAACATTCAGTGTTTTCATCTAATAACATAGATCCTAAGTTCCCATGACCTAAACCTACTTTACGATCATCAGCAACTGATCCAGGAATACAAAATGATTGTAAACCTACACCAATAGTTTTTGCAGCATCAACTGCTTTTGTATCTCCATTTTTGATTGCCATTGCAGCACCTACAGTGTAAGCCCAGCAAGCATTTTCAAAACAGATTGGTTGTGTTGATTTGACGATATCATATACATCAATACCTTTTTCATCACAAATTGCTTTAGCTTCTTCGATTGATTTGATATCATATTTAGCTAATGCAGCGTTAATTTGATCAATTCTTCTCTCATAACTTTCAAATAATGCCATTTTCGTACCTCCTCATTAATCCTTTCTTGGATCGATGTATTTAGCAGCTTCAGCAAATCTACCATAAGTACCAGTAGCTTCTTTTAAAGCTTCATTTGCATCTTTTCCAGCTTTAATCATATCCATCATTCTTCCAAGACTAATGAATTCATAACCGATGATTTCATTGTTGCTATCTAAAGCAAGTCTGTTTACATAACCTTCAGTTAATTCCAAGTATCTAGGACCTTTTAATTGAGTTGAATAAGATGTACCAACCATACTTCTTAATCCTTTACCTAAATCTTCAAGACCAGCACCTACAGGAAGTCCACCTTCAGAGAAAGCTGATTGAGTACGACCGTAAACAATTTGTAAGAATAATTCTCTCATTGCAGTGTTAATTGCATCACAAACTAAGTCAGTATTTAAACCTTCTAATAAAGTTTTACCAACTAATGCTTCTGAAGCCATAGCTGCAGAGTGAGTCATACCAGAGCATCCGATTGTTTCAATTAATGCTTCTTCGATAATTCCTTCTTTAACGTTTAAAGATAATTTACATGCACCTTGTTGAGGAGCACACCAACCAATACCATGTGTTAATCCAGAAATATCTTTAATTTCTTTTGAATATACCCATTTTCCTTCTTCAGGAATTGGAGCACACCCATGACTAGCACCACGTGTTACGCATTGCATTTCTTCTACTTCATGTGTATAAATCATTTTTTTACTCCTTTCATTTTATAAAATGATTACTGCAAGGATAAAGGAAAATTTAGTTTATTTTCCATTCTCCAGGTGAAGGAATTCACCTACTGTGATTATAAGGCAAAAGGTCTTCAAAGTCAATGAACTCCGAGTATTCCAATGATAAAAAATGTAGAAAAATGACATCAAGAAATAAGCAGAATTTAGGAATATATGAAAAAAGTAGAACTGTTTCATTGACTCTTTGAACTATCTATACTATAATAGTTCAAAATAGAACTAATATGGAGGCAATATGACAGATTTACTAAAAATGATTCATAGTATGAAATCTTTATATGACCATCTCTGTATGGATGTTATGCAAGCATATCACTTAACACGCAGTGAACTTGATATTTTATTATTCTTACATAATAATCCTGAGTTTGATAGTGCTAAAGACATTGTAGAAAAAAGAGGGCTGGTCAAATCACATGCTTCAATGGGAATTGAGAAGCTCATACAAAAGGGTTATCTAAAGACAGTTCAAGATCAAAAAGATAAACGTCGTTATCATCTTTATCTTTTAACTTCAAGTCAACCAATTATTGAAGCCGGTTTAAAAGCACAAAAACGTTTTAATGATATTCTTTTTCAAGGAATTAGTGAAGATGAATTAAAATGTTGGGAAAACATTTTAAGACAAATGAGTTATAATATTATAGATGGGAAGGAAGAGATTTAATGTTTGCATATTTTATTTATATTATTGCAGGAATGGGAGCGGGAATTGGAACGGGATTAGCAGGTCTATCAGCTGCGGCTGTTATTTCACCCATGCTTATTACTTTTTTGGGATTTGATCCTTATGAAGCAGTGGGAATTTCTTTAGCCTCTGATGTTTTGGCATCGGCTATTTCGGCTTATACATATGGAAAAAATAAAAACTTAGATATTAAAAATGGATTGGTTATGTTAGCGAGTGTTTTGGTCTTTACACTGATTGGGAGTTATATTGCTTCATTGGTTCCAGGTGGAACAATGGGTAGTTTTTCGGTTTTTATGACATTATTATTAGGAATTAAATTTATTGTTCGACCAGTCATGACAACAAAGGAAGCACAAGCGGAGAAGACACAAAAAGAGAAAAATATTCAATCATTAATATGTGGCTGTTTCATTGGATTTATTTGTGGGTTTATTGGTGCTGGTGGAGGAATGATGTTATTGTTGATATTAACATCTGTTCTTCAATATGAATTAAAGACAGCAGTAGGAACGAGCGTCTTTATTATGTCATTTACGGCATTTACTGGAGCATGTTCACATTTTGCAATTGGTGGTATGCCAAATATAGAAGCCTTGATTGTTTGTGTAGTTGCAACTTTAGTAGGTGCAAGAATAGCAGCTTTATTTGCTAATAAAGCAGAGCCAAAGAGGTTGAATCAAGCAACAGGAGTTGTTTTAACTGTTTTAGGATTGGCTATGGTCATTACAAATTATATGTAATGACTTTTTCATTTATTGGAAGCGTTTGTCAAATAAGTGGACTGTTGTTATAATGTTAAAGAGGTGAGGATAAATGTTGGTAAAAGAAAAGTTAATGATGAGAGAAGAATTTTCAGAAGTAGATATTGCGATTGCTAATTATGTTTTAGAGCGTGAATATCAATTGAAACAGGATAGTGTCAGAAGAATTGCTCAGGAAACTTATGTATCACCATCTTCAATTATACGATTCTGTCAGAAACTTGGATATGAAGGATATAATGATTTTAGAGATGATTATTTAAAAGAGTTAAAATATTTATCATCACATTTTAAGAATATTGATCCTAATTTTCCCTTTAAAAGAACTGATAAAAATACAGTTGTTGCCAATAAACTAGCAACTCTTTATGAAGAAACAATTCAAGATTGTCTTTCACTTATTCATCATGATTCTCTGCAACAGGCTATCAATATGCTAAATAAAGCAAAGCATATATATATTTGTGCATCTGGTGCTCAAGTAGAGTTAGCTTCAGTTTTTAAGGTGAAGATGATGAAAATAGGAAAAGGTGTTGTGGTTTATTCACATGCTGAAGATATTTACTATCAGGCGTGTTATTGTGAACAGGATAGTTGTTTTATAATGATTTCTTATTCTGGCGAAACTGATAAAATTTTAAAAGTTGCTAAAAAAATCAAAGAAAGAGGGATAGATGGTCTAGCAATGACATCATATGGAAACAATACTTTATCTTCTTTAATTGATTGTTGTTTATATGTTTCTACTAGAGAAAAACTGGTTTCAAACTTAGGAACATTTGGATTAAATATTTGTATTATGTATTTATTAGATGTTTTATATTCCAATTGTTTTAATAGTGATTATGAAAACAATTTAGATAAAAAGATTAAAAATTCTTTGGCCTTTGAGAAATCTGAACGTATTGGTGGTAGACATTCTGATAACCCTATTTTAAAAGAAGAATGAAACAATGTTTTATATGTTCCTAGCTAAGAGAACTTTTTTAAGAAACAATGTGCTTTTTTGTTAGAGTTATCTTGTTTGAAAATATAGGAAATATATAATAAAGAAAAAACAAGGAGAATTATTATGTATTATTTGGGAATTGATATAGGTGGAACTTTTATCAAATATGCTTTAATTCATAAAAATATGAAAGTTATTAAGAAATGGAAAAAAGAAACACAAAAATATGAAACTGTTGAAGCTTTTTATGATTATTTATGTGCTGATATCTATAATCTTAATGAAATTGAATTGATAGGTGTCAGTGCTCCAGGAGTTATTGATGAAACTTCTCAGGTGATGTCTGAAGCAGCTAAAAATGTCAGAATTATGTATAAGACATATGTTAATCAGGAAATAGAAAAAAGATTGCATAAACCCACAGCTACTATTAATGATGCAAAGGCTGCTGGTTTATGTGAATTAAAATTGGGACAAGGGCAAAATACAAAAACGAGTGCTTATGTTTTAATTGGAACTGGAATCGGTGGTTGTTTTTGTGATGAAAATGGTGCTATTCAGGGACATGATTATCTTGCAGGAGAATTATCTTGTTTACCATTTGCAATGATAGATGGTCAAATTGTCAGTGCTTCACGTTATGCCTCGATGTCAGCTTTAATTACTATTTATAATCAGATTGCTAATGAACCTTTACAATATGGAACAGAAATATGTGAAAGATATTTAAATAATGAAGAGAATGCTTTAAAGGCCATGAATCAATGGTGTACAAATATCATCTTTGTTTTGAATACCATCACACTTTGTTATAATCCTGAGGTTATCTGTATTGGTGGGGGAATTTCTGAGGAACAATGGTTTATACAAAAGATTCAAAAAATGTACCAAGAGCTCATTCCTAAACGTTTTGCATCTTTGGTGACAACGAAGATTAAAAGTTGTCAGTATCATAATGATGCCAATCTCTTAGGGGCAGTTCTATATACGATTTCAAATAGAGAATAGTGAAACACTGTTCTTTTTTTATTGTTTTAAAGAGTTGAAATTGAGGAACTCTGTTCAAAGTATTGTAAGAGATATTGTTTATTTAAAGAGATACTATAGAATAGTGGTATCAAAAGGAAAGAAGGAATATTGATATGTCAAAAGGTGTTAAAATTGTAACAATTGGTGGAGGAAGTAGTTATACTCCAGAATTAATGGAGGGATTTATCAAAAGATATGATGAACTTCCAATCAGAGAAATTTGGTTAGTAGATATTGAGGACGGTAAAGAAAAAATGGAAATCGTTGGAGCTATGGCTCAACGTATGTGGGATGCATCTCCTTATGATGTCAAAGTTCATATGACTTTAGACAGAAGAGAAGCATTACCTGGTGCTGACTTCGTTACAACTCAATTCCGTGTTGGTTTATTGAATGCTCGTATTAAAGATGAAAGAATTCCTTTCTCTTATGGAATGCTAGGACAAGAAACAAATGGTGCTGGAGGAATCTTCAAGGCTTTTAGAACAATTCCAGTGATCTTAGGTGTTGTTGAAGATATGAAAGAATTATGTCCTGATGCATGGTTAATCAACTTCACGAATCCAAGTGGAATGGTTACAGAAGCAGTTATGAAATATGGAAAATGGGATAAGGTTATTGGATTATGTAATGTGCCAGTAAGTGCAATGATGAAAGAACCAGAAACAATTGGGAAAACATTAGATCAATTAACTTATAAATTTGCTGGATTAAATCATTTCCACTGGCATAGAGTTTATGATGAAAATGGAAAAGAAGTGACTCAGGATATTATTGATGCTATGTATGAAGGTAAAGATAGCGGTATTCCTGTTAATATTCACAAAGTTCCATTCTTTAAAGAACAGCTAGATGCAATGAAAATGTTACCTTGTGGATATCATAGATATTACTATCGTCAACAAGAAATGTTAGCACATGGATTAGAAGAATACAGTGATCCAGAAGTGGGAACACGTGGACAACAAGTGAAACAAACAGAAGCAGAATTGTTTGAATTATATAAAGATCCAAACTTAGATCATAAACCAGAACAATTAGCAAAACGTGGAGGAGCTCATTATTCAGATGCAGCATGTGAAACAATTGCATCAATCTATTCAAATGCCAATAGACACATTGTTGTCACAACAAAGAATAATGGAGCAGTACCAGATTTACCAGCAGACTGTGCAGTAGAAGTCTCTGCATATATTGGATCAACAGGAGCAAAAGCAATCGCTTTTGGAGAATTACAACCAGCTGAAAAAGGATGGTTACAATGTATGAAGAACATGGAACACTGTGTTGAAGCAGCAGCAGTCACAGGAGATTATGGAATGGCATTACAGGCATTTATTTTAAATCCACAAATTCCATCAGGAGAAAAAGCAAAACAAGTCTTAGATGAATTGTTATTAGCACATAAGAAATACTTACCACAATTTGCAGCAAAGATTGCAGAATTAGAAGCAGCAGGTGTTACTATTAAAGATGATGTTGCTAGAGAATTAGTAGAGGATGGGAAATAGAAATTCTTTCTCTATATTAGGTATATAAAAATAAGGAAGTTTTAAAATCATTGAATTTGTCAATGAAATTAATTCTTCCTTTTTGTTTTTCACCCAAATGTGGGTAAGCACCAAAATAGAAGTCTTTGATTTCTATTTTTTTCTTTTATGGAACAGTGTTTCTTATATTGAAAAAAGAAGATGATAAATTGGGGAACAATGTGCCTAAGGTCCTTTATAATATTGAGAGATTTGTCGAAAAACATATAATAGAAGTATATTCAAAAGAGGGAGGAAAGAATATGGATGCTTTTGCTGATAAGCTAGGACGTGTTGGAGCATGGTGTGGACAGAATAAATATTTGTCTGCTATCAAAAATGCGTTTCAAAATTTTATGCCAGCAACTATTGCTGGAGCCATTGGTGTTTTGTGGACAAATGTACTTATTAATGACAGAGTTGTAAATGGAGCACCTCAAGGTTTAGGGGGATTAATTTCAGGAATTATGGTGTTGGAACCATTGAATGCTATTTTCTCTGCTATTCAATTTGCAACAATCTCTTGTATTTCAATTGGTATTGTTATTCTTGTTGCACAAGAAATTGGTGAAATGAATGGAGAATCAGGAATCTTTAGTGCCGTTTTAGGATTTGTTTCATGGATGGTTGTCACTCCAAATACTTATGGAATGGCTGGACAAACAGTTACGCTTGCAGACTCAACAACAAAGGTTGTTTCAGACTTTTTACCAAAAGGGGCAACTGTTGCTGATTTTGGTGGAATTTCATCTCGTTATACTGGCGCCACTGGTCTATTTACGGCCTTAATTGTTGGGATTATTGCATTAGAAATCTTTGGATTTTTAAGAAAAATGGATGCATTGAAAATTAAGATGCCGGATCAAGTCCCACCAGGTGTTGCTAAATCTTTTGAAATCTTAATACCAGCATTTTTAACAGTCACAATTGTAGGAACTTTAGGATTTATCATTCAAAGTGTTTCTGGTCATTATGTCAATGATGTTATCTTTCAGTTAGTACAGGATCCACTTGGAAATATTATTGGGAATAATTTACTTGCTGTTTTGTTGTTATTTGTAATTATTTCATTATTTTGGTTAGTTGGTATTCATGGCAATAACATGGTAGAAGCGATTAATCAATCTATCTTTAGATCATTGTTATATGCTAATACTGCTGCTTATACTTCTGCCACATATAGTGGGCAACAAGATATTCCAAATATTCTCAATTTAACAATGTTAGAGATGTTTGGAAAATGGGGTGGCTCAGGATTAACATTATCTCTTGTTATTGCTATATTTATTTTTGGTAAACGTGAAGATAATCGTGCTATTGCGACATTATCAGTTGTTCCAGGTTTATTCAATATTAATGAAACAGTGACATTTGGTATGCCAATTGTCTTAAATCCTATTTTAGGAATACCCTTTATTTTAGCCCCATGTCTATCTTTAACAATTGGTTATTTCTTAACTGTTGTTGGATTCTGTCCAAAAGTTGTTCTAGAAGTTCCTTGGACAATGCCACCATTATTAATGGGATTTTTAGCAACTGGTGGAAATATCATGGGAGCTATCTCACAACTCATAGCTATTGTCGTTTGTGTTGTCATTTATGCACCATTCTTAATCGCTTATGAAAAATATCAAAATAAACAATCTGAAAAAATTGATTAATTGAACTTCTATTCATATTTTTGACAAAAATAAAACTATTTTTGTGAAATGAACCCCATTGTTTGGATATATAAATAATGGTGGTTCATTTTATTATGACGAAGCTAACAAGAAAAAAATATATGAAAAAGCCAGTTGACTTCAAAGTCAACTGACCTTTTCTCCTATTGAATAGGAATAAATTTTTTATCTTCAATTTGTGGAGTTGTATCTTTTGGAAGAGCAATTTTCAATTCTCCATTATCAAATGAAGCTTGAATATCTTCTTCTTTAATCTTGTCACCAACATAGAAATTACGACTGCAACTTCCACTATAACGTTCACGTCTAATGACATGACCATCATTATCTTTTTCTTCATTATTATAGTTCTTTGTTGCATTAATCATTAAATATCCATCTTTTAATTCAAGTTGAATATCTTCCTTTTTATAACCAGGAAGTTCCATATTCAACATATATTGATCATCCTTTTCAACAATATCTGTACGCATACTGTCAACTGAAGAATAATCAAATGGATCATGGAATAAATCATCAAACATATCATTAAATGCAGGTAGGAATTTCATAAAACATCGCCTCTTTCTTTTTTTATTTCTTTAACAATTAGATTTCAGTATAACTGAAAATGAAATTAACTACCTCATTAGGGACCTTCCCTAACTACACTTATATTATATCACTATTTTTAGCACTGTCAATATAAGAGTGCTAAAAAATAAAATTTCAATTTAAGTAAATTTTTAAAGAGATTAAAAAATTATGATATGCTAATAAAAATAGGAGGTAGACAATGATTAAATTAGTTGTTAGTGATATGGATGGAACATTACTTGGAAAATCAAAGGGGGTCAGCATCCCTAATAGAAATGCAATACAGAGATTATCTGAGCATAATATAGAGTTTGCTATAGCATCAGGTAGAGATTATAATGGTGTCTATCAAATTATTCATGAATTAGGAATTGAGTGTGAGGCTATCTTAGGTAATGGTGCACAGTATGTGGATGTAAAAGGCAATATCTTGATGGAATGTTATATGCAGAAAACAATTTATAAAGATGTTGTCAAAATATTTGACGATGCATCAATCCCTTATATGGTTTTTACAACAAAAGGTTTTTATGCGACAGAGCCACAAAGAGTGCGAGATTTATTTGTTCAAAGATGCGTCAATTTTTTTCATCAACCTTATGGTGAATATGACAAGGGTGGTAAGTTTGAAAATTCAACTTGTAACTTTTTGCAGGCAATTGGAAATGTTGATGACTTTTTAAAACAAGATTTTGAAATTATTAAAGTTGAGGCCTTTTCATTGGATGCAAGTGAAATTGCTCCTGCTAAAGAAAAACTTCAATTTGTCCCAATGATTTCATATTTATCATCTTTTTCTGATAATGTTGAAGTGACAGATCAAAATGCTCAAAAAGGACTTATTCTTGAAAAAGTTGCTAAGCTTAAAAATTTATCAAAAGATGAAATTGTTGTCATAGGAGATGGTATGAATGATTTAACGATGTTTCAACATTTTCCTTATGCTTTTGCACCTGCTAATGCCGATTTAGAAATTCAAAATTTAGCTTATCAGATTGTTGCAGATTGTGAAGATGATGGCTTTGCTGAAGTTATAGATATTATTTTTAAGGATTTGATGTAACAAATCCTTTTTTTCTTAAGAGTTTCTTAAAGAATTCACATAAATAATGTAGTATAATGTAGAAAAATGGGGTGAATACATGAAAGTATTAGTTGTTGACGATGAAAAAGAGATTGCTGATTTAGTTGAATTATATTTAAAAAATGATGGTTTTGAAGTTTATAAGTTCTATACTGGAAATGAGGCATTGCAATGTGTTGATGTACAAGATATCGATTTGGCTATTTTAGATATTATGTTACCGGATATTAGTGGATTAGAAATCTGTCAGACAATAAGAGAAAATTATAATTTTCCAATTATTATGCTGACTGCTAAAGAAACTGAGATTGACAAGATTACGGGTTTAACAATTGGGGCAGATGATTATGTGACAAAACCATTTCGTCCTTTGGAATTAATGGCACGTGTAAAAGCACAGTTACGTCGTTATAAAACGATGACTCCAAAAGAAGAAAAGAATATGGTGACAATTGGTGCTTTAACAATTGATCAAGATAATCACCAATGTATTTTAAATAATCAAACACTTTCTTTAACACCAACAGAATTTTCAATTCTTTGGTTACTATGTAAACATAAAGGCAAAGTTGTAACTGTTGATCAGATTTTTCAGGAACTTTGGGGTGAAAAGTATTATACAAATTCTAGCAGTTCTATTATGGTACATATTCGTCATTTAAGAGAAAAGATGGATGATTCAGCAGAAAATCCTAAATATATTCAAACTGTATGGGGAGTAGGTTATAAAATTGGGTAAAGATTATACAAGAAGATTTCAAACTGAAATTTTAAAAAAGCATTTCATGATTGCCTTGATATCTATTGTTATTATGTTATTGTTTTATTTTTTTGTAGATAATTTCTATAATGGTGCAGTTATTAATTTTATTCAAGATGTTTTTGGTTGGGATTTTGCATCATTTATATTACGAAATCAAACAGCTTTTGTATTTATTACAATTTTAGTTGTTTTGTTATTGAATTCTTTAATTGTTGAGGTTTATTCTATTCAAAAGATTTCTCATGTTTTTTCACAGATGAAAATCTTGTTTCAAAAAGATGATCAAAGAATTGTGTTGGATGAATCCTTACAAGAACTTGAAGATGATTTTAATGAGTTAAAAAGAGAAAGTATTGAAAATGAGAAGAAGGCTATTAAGGAAGCACAACATAAGGTTGATATGATTGCTTATCTTGCCCATGATATCAAAACGCCACTAGCATCTGTTATTGGATATTTATGTTTATTAGAAGAAACAGAAGATTTACCAGAAGAATTACGTCATAAATATACGCATATGACTTTAGAGAAAGCTTATCGTCTAGAAAAACTAATTAATGAATTCTTTGATATAGCAAAATTGAATCAATCTTATAGTCCTTTACATAAGGAAGAAGTATCCTTAAGTTATTTATTGGAACAAATGAAAGAGGAGTTTTATCCTATTATGAGTCAAAAACAACAGGAGATTGTTATACAAGTTCCAGAAGATATGATAATTTATGCTGACTCTCAAAAGATTGCAAGGGTCTTTAATAATATTTTAAAGAATGCTTTTTATTATGGGGATGAGAAAACAACTATAACTATTGAAGCAACAGAAGATAATGTTTATACGCATATCTTATTTCGAAATATAGGGCAAACAATTCCAAAAGATAAACTTAATGTTATTTTTGAGCAGTTTTATCGTTTGGATACTGCCCGCTCTTCAAGTACAGGAGGTTCAGGTTTAGGACTTTCTATTGCAAAATTAATTGTTGAACAGCATCAGGGAATTATTAAGGCTAAAAGTTATGATCATGTGACAACGTTTGAAGTTTTTATTCCACATACCAAGGCACTTTAAGAAAATCTTAAGATTATTTTAAACAATTCTCTCATTCTTTCCTCTATACTTTTGATTGAGGAGGAATCATAATGAGAAAAAAGATTATTGTTTTTATAGCCGTTATTGTGATACCAATTCTCATATTAGTTATTGATCATTTTGTTCTTAATGAACACATTCAAGTTGATGCTCAATATGATCAATCTCAGGAATGGCAGGATATTATAAAAAACCAAGATGATTATCCAACATCACTTTTAAAATTAGCCATGCACAATAAAGAAACAATTCCTTTTGTTTCTGCATATCCTCAAGAGCATCAAAAGAATCTTTCTATGAGTCTTGAAAATGATTTGAAAGATCGAGAAATCCCATTATTACTCCAATGGGATAAAAGATGGGGTTATAAAATGTATGGTGATGAGATGATGGGGATTAATGGATGTGGGCCAACATGTTTATCAATGGTTGTGAGTTATTTAAAACAAAATCCACAATATAATCCTTATTACATAGCTCAATATGCTTATCAAAAAGGTTATTATTCTCAAGCTGGAACTACTTGGGCTTTGATGAATGAAGGTGCTAGTCACTTTGGTGTGAAAGTTCAAGAATTATCATTAGATGAAAATGCAATTGCAGAGGCTTTGAAACAGGGACAACCAATTATTTGTAGTGTAAGGAAAGGTATTTTTACAAGTGAAGGACATTTTATAGTTTTAAGAGAGTATAAAGATGGACTTATTTATGTCAATGACCCCAATAGTCCTATAAAAAGTCAGAAAGGTTATACTTTTCAAGAACTTTATAGTCAGATTAGAAATCTATGGGTTTATAGTCTTTAAAATGTTATAATGCATCCAAGAGGTGATTGTTTATGGAAATACGTGAGGTTCCAACAAATCATTCTGACCTTCTTCAATTGGTGAAGGAATTGGATGCTTTTTTTGTGGGAAAATGGGGTCAACAAATTGCAGAGGGATATCAAGAACTTCATAATCTTTCTCAAATGGCATATGCACTCATTTGTTATGATAATAAGAAACCTGTTGGATGTGGATGTTATAAAGTTATAGATCATCAAACTGTTGAAATCAAAAGAATGTATGTTAATGAAAGATATCGCAGGCAGGGAATTGCAACAAAGATTCTTAATAGATTAGAAAAGAAGGCTGTTTCTGAAGGTTTTGTCATAGCGGAATTAGAAACAGGTAAAGATATGCAAGATAATATCTTAATGTATCAAAAATGTGGTTATGATCTTGTAGAAAATTATGGAGTATTTAAAGGTGATAATATTTGTATATGTATGAAAAAGAATCTTAAATAGATTCTTTTTCAATGTTTATCAAGAAAGAATCAATAAGCTTTATAAAAGCTTTTTTCTTTGTCTTTTAATTTATGATACAATAAATAAGAATGGGGTTGATAAAATGATTTTAATTGTAGAAGATGATATAGCAATTCAAGAAACATTAAAAGAGTTATTATGCATGAAAGGATATCAAGTTCAACAGGCATATCATATGAAGGAAGCATTGTTGTTAGATAAGAGTCATATAGATGTTATGATTATAGATATTCAGTTACCAGATGGAAATGGGATTACTTTATGTCAACAGATGAGACAACAATCACAAATACCAATTCTTTTTTTAACAGCAAAAGATGATGAACAAACGATTGTTGAAGCATTAAATGCTGGTGGCGATGATTATATTACAAAACCGTTTCGAGCAAATGAATTACTTGCGAGGTTGAATTGCATTATGAGAAGAATTGAACACAATCATGATATTATTCAGACAAATGATTTAAGTATTGATATAAGAAAATATCGTGTTATGAAAAATAATCAGGAAATTGTTTTAAGTGCTATAGGATATGAGATTTTATTTTTAATTGTTCAAAATCAAGGAATGGTGATTACTCGTGAGAGAATGATAGAATTCATTGAAGAAAAAACTGGGAATTATATTGAAGATAATACTGTTTCTGTACATATGAAAAGATTAAGGGAAAAGCTTGGACAATATCAGCAGCAGGAATATATTGAAACAGTGAGGGGGATTGGTTATAGATGGAAAAACATTTAAGAAAAAGTCAAACGCTTTATTCATTAAGTGCTTTTCTTTTCTTTTTTCTATGCATTGTCATAAGTTTATTAGGCTGGTATTTACAGAGTCTATATTTTTACTTAGCTATTATTGTATTTTCATTTTTAGGTTTGATAACACATACTGTTTATATTAATCATTTAAAAAAATCACTTTTAACCTTGATAGAGATGTGTGAGACAATTATTGATCAGTCAAACCAAAATATTCCAGTGATAGATGGCGAAAGTTATATTGCAGTTTTATCAAATCATTTGCATATGCTTGATATTCGCATGAAATCAATGTTGGAGAAACTTTCACAAGAACAGGAAGATTTAAAGGATTATATTGAAGATATTTCTCATCAAATCAAAACGCCATTAACAGCAATGCTTTTAAAAGAAGATATTTTGCTTGAAATGACTCATGGTGAAGAACATCGTTTAATTGAACAATTAATCTTCCAAACTCAGAAGATTCAATATTTTATTGAATCATTGCTTCATTTGGCTCAAATAGAATCACATAGTATCATATATCATTTTCAGGAGTTTACAATTGATGAAATTGTTCATGAAGTTGAAAGAAATCTTCAACCTTTGTTAGAAGAAAATGATGTTCATATTCAATTACATCAAAATGAAATTATATACTGTGATTTCCAATGGATGAGTGAAGCATTTGAAAATATCATTAAAAATTGTATAGAACAAAAACAACATTCCTCTGTTGAAATCACTTGTCAAAATCATCATACATATCTTCAAATTTCTATTCAGGATTATGGAAAAGGTTTTGTAGAAGAAGAACTCCCATATATTTTTGAGCGCTTTTCTCATCAACAATATCAAAAAAACAACAAGAGTATTGGGATTGGTTTATCTATTACAAAGGGGGTTATTGATGCTCATCATGGAACCATTGATGCGATAAATCATCATGGTGCATTATTTTTGATAACACTTCCACATAAAAGTACAAAAAGCAAATATACAGTCACGAACGAGTAAGAATACATCTGTATACTTATAAGTGAGGAGGGAGATATATGATACTTTTAGAACTGAAAGATGTAAGGAAAAGTTATGGTTATGATGAAAATAAAGTGAATGCAATCAATCATATTCATCTGACAATTGATGAAGGCAGTTTTGTAGCTATTATTGGTAAGAGTGGGAGCGGCAAATCAACTCTACTACACGTCATGGGTGGACTTACCAAACCACAGCAAGGGACTGTCCTATTAGAAGGAAATTCTCTTTATGATATGAGTGATGATCAATTATCACGTTATCGTCGAAGAAGGATGGGTTTTGTTTTTCAATTTTATAATCTTATTTCTAGTTTGAATGTTCTTGAGAATATTGTTCTTCCTATTCATCTAGATCATTTGAAGGAAGATAAAGAATATATTGATGAACTTTTAGAGTTCTTGGATTTAAAGGAAAAGGAGACAGCATTTGTAAGGGAACTTTCTGGTGGTCAACAACAAAGAGTTGCTATAGCAAGAGCGTTAGCTATGAAGCCAGCAATTATTTTAGCTGATGAGCCTACTGGTAATCTAGATGCTAAGAGTTCTCAAGAAGTTGTGACTCTTTTAAAGTTATCACAAAGACGATATAAACAAACTCTCATACTGGTGACTCATGATGAAATGATTGCATCACAAGCAGAGCGTATAATTACGATTAGTGATGGCGAGATTGTGAGTGATACAAATGAAAAATAATATTTTATTTCGTTTTACATTGGAAGATTTAAAAACACATCGTAAAGATACATTGATAGCCTTGATAACTTTAACTATTATTGCATTGATTTGTACACTAATGACTGCTTTTATACCTCTCTTTGCCAATCAAAGTATTGCAGATTTTCGCATTCAGCATGGTACATATGATTATTATTCTTATCATTTAGAATCTTTAGAAAAGCTAAATCAAATGAAAATAAGTATTAATGGTAAAGTCCAAAAACTTAAAGATGCAGATGTACTTTACAGTTGCATACAGAATAAAGGTTATGTTGTAACTGATGGATCAATAGATTATATATATGGTAATAAATCTATTATGGCGATTGAATTAAAATCAGGACGTATGCCTATCAATGACCATGAGATTGCCATTCAAGAAACTGTTTTAGAAAGCTTTGGCTATGACAAAACGTTGCATCAGATTGTTCAAATTCCTTATATTGGTGATGAAAAGAATCAGGTTGGAGAATGGGAAATTGTTGGACTTCTAGAGCAAACAGGTGATACAGCTATTGTTATAGGGGAACCTCCTTCAAATCAAAATTATCAAGTTTATATAGATGTGAAGGATGGAGACAAATTGGATAATGCTGAAAAATATGGATTGGTCAATACAATAGATAAAAATGCATATATTGATATGGCTTCATTGAATGTGTTGGTTGTTATGTTACAGTTTGTTCTTTTTATCATTGGCTGTACGATTTTGTTTGGTATGACAATTGCAGCTTTTGAAAATCGAAAAGATGATTACGCTCTTTTAAGAGGAATAGGAGCGACAAAGCGTCAGCTATATTTTATTGTTTTTATACAATCTCTTTTATTTATTGTGAGCTCATTAGTGATTGCCTGGACTGTGTCATCTTTGTTGATCTTTGTATTTAGTTATATTATAGAGACTGTTGTCCCCATTCAATTGCGCTTTTCACACTTTTTAGGCGTTATTGTGATTATATGCTTGATGACTCTCATCAGTTATTTTATGCCAGCGAGAAGTGCATGCTATCGTGCTTTAACAGGTTCTTTTCAAGGCAGTGAGTTCCAGTATTTCTATTATCGTTATAAAAAATTACACAGGATGCGACCATTATATTTAGGATGGCGTCAATTGGTTAGTCATAAGAAACAAATGATTGTGAAAATATTTTTAATATTTATTGCTTCATTAATGATGATGAAAATTATTGGTGATCGTATCTCAATTTTGAATTTGTTAAGTCAAAAGGAGAGTCTTAATCAATCACATACACAAGAGGAAATCAGTTTAACTTATGCTCCGTCAAGAGAAGATGTCACTTTTATTACAACCAAAGATTTAGATGCTTACAAGCCTTATGCTCAAGATATGCGATATTTTCATGTTATAGATTATGAAAATGATGCAAGATATTTTGGAGAAATTTATTGTTATGATGAAGATGTAAAGGCTGAATTTCAGATTCAAGAGGATATTTTGCCAGGAGAGGTTATCGTCAGTGAAAGATTTAAAGAAATAAATTTTGATACGGAATTGGAGAACATAAATGGTAATGGAAAGATTGTGATGTCAGGAGAAAGTTATCAGATTGTTTCACAGATACCGGATGATAAACCTTATATGATTATGTCAGCAAAAGATTTTCAAAATTATGGAGATATAGAACATTATCAGCAAGTCAAAATATATTTTCATGATATTCATCAGAAAACAAAAGGTTTAGTTGCATATGTTCAACAGAATTCTGAGTGTAAATACAGCTGGGTTGACAGTCTTTATACCGCTCAATTGAATATGAATATGAATATTGAAGAAAATACACAAAATATTCCATTTATAGAAATCAGTATCATGTTGGGAACTGGAATCATATATATTTATCAGTTATCTTATGAAATATTGAAACAGCGAGAGACAATTGGAACATATCAATTATTAGGTATGAGAAAATTTGAAATTTGGAGAATATATGTTTATAAATCAGGTATGATTGCTTTGATTGGTTTTGTTTGTGCAGTCTATTATCATTTCGCTGATATTTATTTAAATTATGGATTGAATAATATCTATTTTACACCTACACATTTTTGGTTACAACTTCTCCCATCTCTTTTGTTTATCTTGAGTTTGATTGTTTTATCATTACTGCCAATTTATTCAATATTAAGAAAAGATGGATTAGAAAATAAAAATATCAGAGAATAGTTTTGACTATTCTCTTTATTTGCTTTAAAATATAGCAAAATGGAAAATTTCGGAAATTTTGAAAAATAAAGCAACAATTTCTTTTGAGGTTTTTCCTCCAAAGAATAAAGAAGGGGATATTTCATCAATTTATAGAACAATTGATGAACTGGCAAAATTGAATCCAGATTTTATCAGTGTGACATATGGGGCAGGAGGTTCTACAAAGGGAAAAACTGTAGAAATAGCTTCTAAGATTAAAAATGATTATCATATTGAATCTGTTGCACATTTAACTTGTATCTCTTCTACAAAAGAGGAAGTCTTGGCAATGTGCCAACAATTGAAAGATAACAATATTGAAAATATATTATCTTTAAGAGGTGATTATCCTCGTGATGATTCTTTTGATAAAGAAAAACTTGAATTTCATTATGCAAAAGATTTAAATACTTTAATTACAAATGAGTTTCCTCATGATTTTTGTTTGTCAGGAGCTTGTTATCCTGAAGTTCATACTGATGCTGCATGTTTTGAAGATGATTTAAAGGCATTGAAAGAAAAGGTTGAAGCCGGAGCTGAATATTTAATTACACAAATATTCTTTGATAATAACTATTATTATAGATTGGTGAAAGAAGCGAGAAAAAGAGGGATTACTGTTCCTATTTTGGCTGGAATTATGCCAATTACAAATTCTAAATCTTTATTGCATACTGCTAAAATGTGTGGTTGTTCAATTCCTTATCAGTTGTCTACAATGATTGAATCTTACTATAATTATCCATCAGCAATGAAAGAGATTGGCATCAATTATGCGACACATCAGATCATTGATTTAATTACCAATGGTGTTGATGGCATTCATATTTATACAATGAACAGACCAGAAATTGCGCAAGCCATCTTTCGCAATATTCCAACGGTCCTTAAAGAATTAAATCATGAATAAAAAAGCAATCTTGCAGTATCTCAATTGTTTTGGTCAAGTTGATGAAAAAACAAATCAGCTTATTGATGAATGTATAGTAGAAGTTCAGCAGTATGCACATTTTAAAGTCGTTCATCAGAATTTTTCATTAACTCATGGACCTATTGGTATTCAAGAATTAGATTTATCATTTTGTTCAAATGATTTAGAATTCTATATGAAAGAATGTCAAACATGTCTTGTCATTGCTTGTACATTAGGAATCCAAATAGATCGTCAAATTAAATATTATGAACATATTGATATGGCAAGAGCCATTGTTTTTGATGCTGTGAGCAGTCGTTATTTAGAAGAATGCTGTGATGAATATGAAAAAATATTAAATCTTGGTGAGCATACTTTTCGCTTTGCACCAGGTTATGGTGATTTGCCCTTAGTATTAAATAAAACTTTATCAAGAGTTTTAAATGTTCATAAAAAGATTGGTGTGACATTGAGTCAGAGTGGTTTATTTATCCCAATGAAGTCAATGCTTGGAATCATTGGAATAGGAAAATCACAACAAAAATCTTGTATGTCTTGTGTAAGAAAAGAAAGTTGTGAATTAAGAAAGGGAGGTCAAAGATGTTACGTGAAAGATTAGGAAAAGATTTATTGATCTTTGATGGGGCTATGGGGACTCAACTTCAGGAGGCTGGTCTCAAAGCTGGTGAAATTCCTGAAGTTTATAATATAGAACATCCAGAGATTATAATAGATATTCATTCTCGTTATTTACAATCTGGTGCCAATTTCATAACAACCAATACTTTTGGATGTAATCCTTTGAAGATGGCTGATAGTGGTTATTGTTATTGTGATTTATTAAAGGCAGCAGTGAAGAATGCAAGGATAGCTAGAGACAAAGTGAATCCCAATGCTTATATTGCTTTAGATATTGGACCTATTGGTCAACTCTTAGAGCCACTTGGAACACTGACATTTGATGAAGCATATGAAATGATTGCATCACAAATTTTAATAGTCAAAGATCAAGTTGATGTTGTGTTATTAGAGACAATGACTGATTTATATGAAGTCAAGGCAGCAATACTTGCTGTGAAAGAAAACAGTGATTTACCAGTCTTTGTGACTATGACCTTTGAACAAAATAAGCGTACCTTAACTGGAACTGATCCCTTAACATTTGTGAATGTTGTGGAAGGTTTAGGGGTTGATGCATTAGGAGTGAATTGTTCACTAGGCCCAAATGAATTAAAGCCTATTATTGATGAAATACTAGAAGTTTCTTCAATTCCTGTCATGATTCAGCCTAATGCTGGACTACCATGTTTACATAATGGTCAAACTTGTTATGAGGTGACAAGTGATGAATATGCCTTAGCCATGATCGATTATATGCAAAGGGGTGTCAGTATTGTTGGTGGATGTTGTGGGACAACACCAGATTTTATTGCGGAACTGAAAAAAAGAGCACCACAAAATGTCACTTCAAGAGATGTCAAACGTTTGACTCGTGTTTCTAGTCAAAATCAAACAGTGACATTTGAAGGACAAGTTGTTGTTTGTGGTGAAAGATTAAATCCAACTGGAAAGAAAAAATTAAAAGCGGCTTTAAAAGAAGAGCGTTATGATGAGTGTGTTGTTGAAGGAATCAAACAACAACAAGCGGGAGCAGATGTTTTAGATGTGAACGTTGGATTACCTGGAATAGATGAACCAGCAACAATGGTGAAAGTGATGAAGCTTTTACAAGAAGTTATTAATCTACCATTACAGATAGATTCCTCATCTCCAGAAGCCATTGAGAAGGCTTGTCGTTATTATAATGGAAAACCATTAATCAATTCAGTGAATGGAAAAGATGAAGTGATGGAAGCGATTTTCCCAATTGTTAAAAAATATGGTGGTGTAGTGATTGGTTTGACATTAGAAGATGGAATTCCATTATATGCACACGAACGCTTAGCTATTGCAAAAAAGATCATTGACAAAGCCAGTGAATATGGCATTGCTAAAGAAGATATCATTATTGATTGTTTAACATTAACAGCTTCAGCTCAACAAAAAGAAGTTCAAGAGACATTAAAAGCTTTAACTTTAGTCAAAGAAGAACTTGGTGTGCATACAGTTTTAGGCGTTTCTAACGTTTCTTTTGGATTACCAAATAGACCATTATTAAATAGAACCTTTTTAGCATTAGCTATGCAATCAGGCTTAGATTTACCAATTATTAATCCATTAGATCAAGAATTAATGGGAACAATTGATGCTTATAATGTTTTGTATCATTTCGATAAAGATTCATCACGTTACATTTCAAAACAATCACAAGTGACAACACTTGCTCCTTTAACCACATCTTCATTCACTTTAGAAGATATGATTATTCATGGATTAAAAGATGAGGTTCAGGCAAAAACAAAAGAACTCTTACAAGAAAGAGAAGCCATGGATGTGATTAATAATGTCATTATTCCAGCCTTAAATCGTGTTGGAAAAGATTATGAAACGAATAAAATTTTCTTGCCTCAGTTAATTCAGTCTGCTGAAACGACAAAAAAAGCCTTTGAGGTTGTGAAATCAACATTTCGTGTAGATAGCCAGTCAAAAGGTCCGATTATGATGTGTACTGTGGAAGGTGATATTCATGATATTGGTAAGAATATTGTGAAAGTTGTTTTAGAAAGTTATGGGTATCAAGTCATTGATTTAGGAAAAGATGTGAAAGTTGAAAAGGTTGTTGAGGCGTATCACAAGTATCAACCTAAAATGATTGGGCTTAGTGCTTTGATGACAACAACAGTTGTGAATATGAAAAAGACAATTGAGGCTTTACATAAGGTCAATTGTCAATGTCCAATTTGGGTTGGTGGAGCAGTTTTAACTCAAGAAATTGCTGATGAAATAGGGGCAGATTATTATAGTGAAGATGCTATGGCATCAGTTACGTTATTAAATCATATATTTGATGAAAGAGGTGAATAAAGATGGCTTTAAAAGTAAAATTAGAAAATCAGGATGTTGATACATCAAAAGTTGATATACCATTATTTGCAACTGCTGATGATGCAGTCAAAGATATTAAGCTTGATGAAAAGACCGTTATAAAAATAAATGTTGAAGATTTGAAAAAGGAAGAAAAATAAAATGAATGCACATATAGATGTTACAGATGTTATTTTAGAAACAGAAAGATTGATATTACGTCCTTGGACAATGAATGATTTAGATGATTTTTATGAATATGCTTCTCAATCTGGTGTTGGTGAAATGGCTGGTTGGAAAGCACATGAATCTATAGATGAATCTCGTAAGATTTTAACTATGTTTATGAAGGAAAAAAAGACATTTGCGATAGAATATAAGGATAATCATAAAGTGATTGGAAGTCTTGGCATAGAGGTAGATCGTTTAAAAGATGATCCAGAGTATCAATCATTATATGGACGAGAAATCGGTTATGTTTTAAACAAGGATTATTGGGGAGCAGGACTTATGCCAGAAGCTGTTCAATGTGTGATTCAATACTGTTTTAAGCAACTTCATTATGATTATCTCTTATGTGGATATTACAATAAGAATAATAAGTCAAGAAGAGTTAATGAAAAATGTGGTTTTCAATTTCTTAAAGAGGTTGATTTTCATACAAGAATGGGCACTGTTGAACCTGGTAAATTGAATATTATTAAAAAATAACATGTATGATCATGTTATTTTTCATTCTGTTCTTGTTTTTCTAGAAGTTCCATCCATCTCATTTCAGATTCTTCAAGCTGAAGTGAGAGACTATCACGTTCTTTGAGCATAGCTTGGATGATATCAAATTCGATTACTCCATCCATTTTTTTATCAATATCTTTGATTTGCTGTTCTAACTGAGGGACAAGTTGTTCAAGTGTATCTAATTCCTGTTTTTCTTTATAAGAAAGTTTAATTTTCTTTTTTCTTTCCCTAGGAGCTTGAGAAGTTGTGACTTTGGTTTTTTTGGAAGAACTTTCTAAGTCGATATATTCACTATAGCCTCCTATATGATAAGTTATCTTTTGATCTTTAAAGACAAAGAGCTCATCACAAATACGATCTAAAAAGTAGCGATCATGTGAAACAGTTAATATAATACCATTAAAATGATCTAAATAATCTTCTAATATCTGTAATGTCATAATATCTAAATCATTCGTTGGTTCATCTAAGAGTAAAACATTTGGAGCACTCATTAAGATCTTTAATAAATATAAACGACGCTTTTCACCACCCGATAATCTTTCTATGGGTGTATATTGCATGTCAGATTCAAAAAGAAATTTTTCACACATTTGTTTGGCACTTAATTGACCATCACTTGTCTTTAAAACATTAGCTGTCTCTTTGATATAATCAATGACACGCATAGATGGATCCATATCACCATGACCTTGCTTGAAATATCCAATCTTAATTGTATCACCAATAATAACTTGTCCATATGTTGGTTTAATAATACCTGCAATGATATTGAGAAGCGTAGATTTTCCACAACCATTTTTCCCTAATATACCAACCCGATCATTTCTTTTAAAGTGATAAGAGAATGGTTCAAATAAGAGATGATCATAAGACATGGAAACATCTTCTAATTCAATTGTTTTTTTCCCTAGTCGAGATGAGACACTTAGCATCTCAACATTTTGAATTTTCTCTATATCCTTTTGATTATTTAATTCTTCAAATCTTTGCAAACGATCTTTACTTTTTGTAGAACGTGCTTGGACACCAGCACGAACCCATTCTAATTCTTTCTTTAAAAAGAGTTTTCTTTTTCTTTGCGTTGATAAAGCAATTTCTTCTCTTTGGGCTTTGAGTTCTAAGAAATGTGAGTAATTGGCTTCATATTCATAGATTTTTGTACGATCGAGTTCAAATATCTTATTTGTAATTCTTTCTAAGAAATAACGATCATGTGTCACCATAAAAATTGCTTTATTAAATTTTATTAAATATCTTTCTAAATACTCAATCATTTCATTGTCTAAATGATTAGTTGGTTCATCTAATAATAATAAATCACATGGTTTTAATAATGTAATTGCAAGAGCAACCCTTTTTTGTTGACCACCAGATAATTCTTTTATACGCTGTTCATAATTTGTAATACCAAATTTATTGAGAATCGCTTTGACTTCATAATCTGGAATATCATGACCAACATATTCATAGACTTGTTTTAAAACAGAATAATCATCTTGAAAATGAGGATTTTGTGAAAGATAACTGATTTGAATATCTTTCTTTTTTAAGATATCACCTTGATAATTCTCTCTATCAGAAATCATTTTAAGAAGCGTAGATTTCCCTGTGCCATTGACACCAATTAAAGCAATCTTATCTTGCTCATTGATAGTGAAAGAAACATCATCAACAATACATTTTAAATTATTATATTTCGTTATATGTGAAGCAGTTATAAGCATAATCGTTCTCCTTTACTTTCTCTATTTTATCATGACTTTGACTTTTGTAAATATGATATTATGATATAATAAGTAAGATTGGAGGGATTGTTATGAAAAAGTGTATTATTTTTATACTTAAAATTCCTTTTTTACTTATCAAATATATTTTATGTTTTATAAAATGGATACTTAAAATGCTGTTTGGTTGGATTTTTGGCTGGATTCCTGATTTTGATGAAAGAATGAGTGGTGAGGAATTTGAAGAGTATGTGAAAGAAATCCTCAAACGCAATGGTTTTAAATCACTTGAATTAACAAAAAGAAGTGGTGATTATGGTGTTGATATTTTGGGTAAATATCAAGGAGAAAGTTATGCTATTCAATGTAAAAAATATGCAAAGCCTGTTGGTGTTGCAGCTGTTCAACAAGCTTATTCAGGATGTCAATATTATGAATGTGACTGTGCTGTTGTTGTAACAAATCATCGTTTTACTGCCCAAGCTATTGCTTTGGCTCATACCAATCAAGTTGAGTTATGGGATGGTCAATATTTGAATTCGTTGAAACATAAAGCCAATACTCGTTCTTTTTTTCATAAAAATCATGAAAAGATGAAGGAACATCCTTATCAGCATATTATTGATTTATTATTGGATGAGGGATATGCTTCAACATCTTTATTGGTTGATCATTTTCACTATAGTCAAGAAAAAGCATTTTATATTTTAGAAGATTTACAGTTTCATGATTTGGTTTCTTCTGAAGATCATTTAGGAATGAGAGATCTATATTTCTTATCTCAAGAAGAAGCAATGAATATATTAAAAAATCGATGATATTCGACAAAGAGAACGATAATAGTTCTTTTTTTGATTTTTTCTATGCTTATTCGACACGTTGTATTGATGGTTTTGTTGAATAATGAGAGATATTTTGGCGTTGAGATTGAATGTTGTTATGAATGATATATATAATATTTTTGTGAAAGCGTTAACATTTTGGAGGTGCAATTTCAACGGTTTCATAAATAGAAAAAAGAAAGGATAAATATTATGGGAAAACAAAAAGTATTGAAAACATGTCTTGTTGGTGCTTTAGTTTGTAGTTTGGGAATAGGTTTAGCAACAACAGCTCATGCGCAAAGTGTTGATACAGAGTATGATTTAATTGAATTGAATCGTGATAAAAACCAAAATCTCATTATTGATAGTTCATTTGAAAATGGTCGACAGCATTGGAAAACAACAGGACAAGGGACTTTTACTGATTATCCAGAATGTGCTGCTACAGGATTATGGTGTGGATTATTACCAGCCAATACAAATAATGCCTGTGTCTATCAAGTTATTCAGGTCAAACCAAATACTGAATATGTAGCCAAAGCAAAAATATTATTAGCATCATCTGAAGCTTCTGCTTTTTTCAATGTGAAAACCCCTGATGTCTCAACACTGATTAACAATGCTGAAGTTGTGGTGACATGTACACCAGAACAGGCATGGCAATATCAGGATATTGAGTTAATCTTTAATACTGGAAATTATTCAGAAATAGCAATATGTGCTATGAAATGGACAGACAATACGAGTGATGCGATTTATCGAGGACAGGTCTATGTAGATGATGTGTCTTTGGTTGAAAAGAATCCTTCAGCTGCCCAACAGTATGATATTGTCTGGGCTGATGATTTTAATGGTCATGAGCTTGATACAACACAGTGGGGGTATGAGTTAGGCTGTGTCCGTGGTGTTGAACAAGAACATTATGTGAATGATAAGGAAAATGTTTATTTAGAAAATGGGAAATTGGTTTTAAAGGCAACTGATAGACCTGTGGAAGATCAATACATAAATCCAAGAGGTAACCGTAAAGTTATTTATAATTCAGGGAGTGTTAGAACTCATGGAAAAAAAGAATTTCTTTATGGAAGAATTGAAATGAAAGCAAAATTACCAAAAGGACAGGGAGTATTTCCAGCATTTTGGACATTAGGTTCTGATTTTGTTTTAGATGGTGATATTAACTCTCAACAAGGTTATGGTTGGGCAAGATGTGGTGAGATTGATATTATGGAACTGATAGGACAAGCAGGTGATAATAGTTATGGAAATCGTACCGTTTATCAAACTGCTCATACTGATAATAATCGTGTTACAGAAACAAAATTAGCTGGAACAGCATATACAATTGGTGAAAATTTTAATAATGAATATCATGTTTTTGGAATAGACTGGTCACCTAATAAGATTGAATGGTATGTTGATGATGAAATTGTTCAGTCTGTAGATTATAGTCATTTACCAATTGCACAAAAGGCTTTGAATAGACCACAATATATTCAAATGAATCTTGCAATGGGTGGAAATTGGCCAGGTGACGTAGGAACTGGATTGGCAGGAACAGAATTTGATATTGATTACGTATATTATGGACAGAATGCTAGTCAAAAGGCTGCTGCAAAAGCTTATTATGAAACTGCCCCACATATGACTGGATTGCAAAATATAACGATGGTAGAAGGTGAGATACCAGATCTACTCAAGAATATTTCAGTAACTGAAGGATATCATGTTGATTTCTCTATTGATGATGAATATATGTTTCAATCACATGGTGGAAGAACTGAATGCTCATTAAGATGTAAAGGGAAAGATGATGCTGCAACTTTAGCTACTCTTCCTGCAGGAAAATATAACATTCATTATACTGCAATACCCGATGAGGTCGAATTTGAAACAGATCAATGGGATTCAAGTTTACTTGTCCCGCTTGCTGAAAAAGAATACAAGTTTGATCGAAAAACAATGATTTTAACAATTGTTAAAGCAGAATAAAACTATAAGCACCTCCAATAAACACAAAAGACATAGTCTATAAAAACTATGTCTTTTCATATATAGAACTGTTTTCTTTAGATATTAAAAAAGCAAAGAGAATAAGTAATGCAAATCCCATAGCAATAAGGAATGGATAAATGATTAATAAATCAGGAGATAAAATCATTGGTAAAATGGCAATTGCACCTATAGGCGGAAAGAAGATTTTCAATGAATATATGATTAAAAGTAAAATAAGAGTTATAAGGGCAACTGTTATTATTAAAGGAATTTGATATTGGAGTGTGAAAAAGTATCTTGCATAAGCACTGATAAATGCGATAAATATTGTTAAGCCATAGAGACGAGGGGCTTGACTACGTAATTTTTTATGATTTCCACTGAGCTCAAAAAAGGCAACAATAAGGGGAGGAGCAATTAATAAACGGATTTCTAGACGTGTAGCGACAACAGCAAGACCAATAACAACAAGAAGTCTTTTTAAAAACAACCATAATTCATGGTGATAATCAAACTCAACAGGTTGGTATTGATAGATATGGGAATACTCATAATCTTGTAAAAATTTTTGAACAATAACAATAATTATTGTCATAAATGTTGCAGCAATAGGATAAATCCATGACTCAGTGCCCATGAGAATGGGGAGAATACATGCTGAGATGAGTGGTGCAAATGTTGTTTTTGATATAAGCAGACCAACTGAGCATATAGTAAAAGCAACAATAATTTTCAGTTCAAGAAAAATATCTATATATCTGACCATGAGTACTCCAAGAATTGCATAAATCAGAATTAATAAAATAAGTTTTATTGGTGAAGTTTTCCAGACTTGTTTGGGTGCTAACCACGAACCTATTGTTAAAGCTGTAATTTCTGGAAAAATGATTTCAGGTTCATTTAACCATTGAGAGACTCCAACCATTAGACAAACCATTATAAAGGTGAGTATATATGGTAATAATTGTTTTTGAGATTTCATTATATCATCCTTTCAATGGTTCTATTCTACACATCATGATATAAAAAAGCAATTAACTTTTGTGAGTGGATGAGAAAGTGATTGATATTTTTCGCAAAGGTACATAAGATATGATATAATGACAGATATATATGGAGGTAGAAATGAATGTATAAAGAAATATCTGAAGAACTGGTATCATTTATCAAAAAGAGTCCAACTGCATTTCATGCAATTGAACAAATGAGTCAAATATTAAAAGCCAATGGATATCAGGAATTATTAGAAAATGAGAGCTGGTCTATTGTACCAGGGGGGCGCTATTTTATAACAAGAAATCAATCTAGTATGATGGCATTTCATTTAGGTGAGGATTTAGATTGTTATAGTTTTAATGTAGCTGCTTCTCATAGTGATTCACCAACATTTAAAATGAAAGAAAATGCTGAAATAGAAGTGAGAGGAAAATATACACAGTTAAATACTGAAGGTTATGGTGGTATGCTTTGTTCAACATGGTTAGATAGACCATTATCTATAGCTGGACGAGTTTTGGTACGTGATCAAGATTGTTATAAGAGTCAATTGATAAATATTGATAGAGATTTGGTTTTAATTCCCAATGTTGCAATTCATATGAATCGCAATGCAAATGATGGAGTGACATACAATAAGCAAGTTGATATGCTTCCTTTGTTTGGTGGCAGTGAAACAAAAGCAGGTGATTTCAAGAAATTAATTGCTGAGTATTTAAATGTCAAGGTTGAAGATATTTATGGAAGTGATTTATATTTATATAATCGAATGCAGCCTTCTGTTTGGGGTGCTCATGAAGAGTTTATTTCATCACCACAATTAGATGACTTACAATGTGCATATACATCTTTACAAGGATTTTTAAAAGGAAATAATGAAAAATCCATTAATGTTATAGCGTGTTTTGATAATGAAGAAGTTGGTTCTGGAACAAAACAAGGAGCAGGATCTACATTCCTATATGACACACTTTATCGTTTGAATAAATCATTAGGAAAAACAGATGAAGATTTCTATCGTGCACTGGCATCAAGTTTTATGCTGAGTGCTGATAATGCTCATGCGGTTCATCCAAATCATCCTGAAAAAACTGATGTGCAAAATTGTGTATATATGAATGAAGGTGTTGTGATTAAATCACATGCTGGACAAAAATACACAAGTGATGCAGTGAGTATTGCAATATTTAAAGGGTTATGTGAAAAAGCAAATGTTCCAGTTCAATTCTTCTCAAATCGTTCTGATGTATTAGGGGGAAGCACGTTAGGAAATATTGCTATGGCACAAGTTTCAATGAATAGTGTTGATATTGGTTTACCACAACTAGCAATGCATTCTTCATATGAGACTGCAGGTATTAAAGATACTTATTACATGATTCAAGTCATGGAGGAATTCTTTAATAGTCATATTGAAAAGATAAGTTCAAATGAATTCAAAGTTATAAAATAAAGAGTTATACGATGGCTGTAATGAAATAATGATTTTGTTACAGTCTTTTTTTAGTTTTAACTAGAATCACATGTCAATTAAATAAAATTCACTTTTTTATAAATAATAGAAGAAAAATAGCAAAGAAATGATGAATATATAAGTAGGGGAATCTTTTTGAGTGTTTACTTTAAGCAATTGTTGTGGTATATTGTTTATAGATACTATCTCTGCTTA